>CALXWV010000034.1 GCA_944392515.1 uncultured Clostridia bacterium | reverse complement strand
GCATGCTATTATGTTATTTTTCGAAAATTTTATATTGTCCTTAAAAAGGTCTATAACCTTTGCTTCCTTCATAGGTACTCCTACTTCGCTATTGTGATAATATATTTTCATACGTTTTCTTCCTTTCTTTTTCGTTATTTTCTTTTATTTATACATAATTTTAATATTATGCATCTTTATTTTATGTGAGTTTTTTTATTTAATTCATCTTTATTTTAATATTTTAGTTTTTATATTTCACATTTTATATTTTAATAAAAATCTATAATTTTATTTTTTTTATTGCATTTTTTCTTTCATTTTAGAAAGAATATTTAAGGCATCTATTGGAGTAATTTCTTCTAATTTAACTTGGTCTAATTCATGAGCTATTTCTGCTAACTTATAATTAAACATATCCATTTGTCCTTCACTTTTTGCCTTTTCTTCTTTTGTTTTTGGAGCATCTTTTATTATGCTTTTTCTTTCTAACGATTTTAATATTTCATTTGCCCTTTTAGTAACAGCTTTTGGGACTCCTGCAAGTTTTGCAACATGAACACCATAACTTTCATCTGTTCCTCCAGGCAATATTTTTCTTAAAAAGATTACATCTTCACCTTTTTCTTTTACTGCTATATGAAAGTTTTTTACACCGTCTAATTTCTCATCTAATCCAACAAGTTCATGGTAGTGGGTTGCAAATAATGTTTTAGCTCCACATACTTCTTTATTTGATATATATTCAGCAACAGCCCAAGCAATAGATAAACCATCATATGTTGAAGTTCCTCTACCTATTTCATCAAGTATTACTAAGCTCTTATTAGTTGCATTTTTTAAAATAGTTGCAACTTCCATCATCTCAACCATAAAAGTACTTTCGCCCATGCTTAAATCATCTGATGCACCAACTCTTGTAAATATTTTATCTACAACTCCTATATGTGCACTGCTTGCTGGAACAAAACTTCCTATTTGAGCCATTAAAGTAATTAAAGCTACTTGCCTCATATATGTAGATTTACCAGCCATATTGGGTCCAGTGATAATCGCAAGCCTATTTTTATTTGAATCTAGGTATGCATCATTTTGTACAAAGTCTCCTGATGGAAGTATTTTTTCTATTACAGGATGCCTTCCATCTTTTATATCTATTACATCACTATCATCTACTATTGGCATACAATAATTCATTTCTTCTGCAACTTTTGCTAAAGAAGATAATACATCAAGTTTAGCAATAATACTTGCAGAAGTTTGCAATCTTTTTGCGCTTTCTTCTATTGTATCTCTTACTTTTACAAATGCACCATATTCTAATGCTAGTACTCTTTCTTGAGCACCAACCATTTGATTTTCTAATTTTTTTAGCTCTTCTGTAATATATCTTTCACCTGTTGTTAAAGTTTGCTTTCTTATATATCTTTCTGGTGCCATCTTTACAAATGATTTACTTATTTCTATATAGTATCCAAAAACTTTATTGTATCCAATCTTTAAATTTTTAATTCCAGTTTCTTGCTTTTCGCGTGCTTCTAACTCAGCAAGCCACCTTCTACCATTTGTTGTTGCATCTAAAAGCTCATCTATTGTTGCATCATAACCTTGTTTTATAATTCCACCTTCTTTTACACTCATTGGTGGGTCATCTATAATTGCTTTATCTATTAATTCATATATATCTTCTAATACATCTAATCCTTGATACATTTCTTTAAGCATTAGGGAATTAGCATCTTTCAATATATTTTTTATAGTAGGAAGCTGATGTACTGAATTTTTTAAAGATATTAAATCTCTTGCATTTGCACTACCATAAGAAATTTTTCCTGCTAGTCTTTCAATATCATAAACCTTTTTTAAGGCTATACTTAAATCATCTCTAAACATTGGATTTTCTTTAAATTCTTTTACTGCTTCTAGTCTTTTATTAATATCATTTACATCTATTAATGGATCACTAATCCATCTTCTTAAAAGTCTTCCTCCCATTGATGTATCTGTTTTATCTAAAACCCAAAGAAGAGTTCCTTTTTTAGATTTATCTCTCATTTTTTCTGTAAGTTCTAGATTTCTTCTTGCATTTATATCTAAAGCCATATATTTAGTTGTGTTATATATTGTTATTTGATTTAAGTTTTCTAACCTAGCTTTTTGAGTGTCTTCTATATAATACATTAAACCATTTATTGCCGAAACAGCAAATAACTTTGTTTTTATACTTTGAATACTTTCTCCTCTATCATCTCTTAAATCAAATTCCTTATCTATTTTTTGATAGTCACAATCAAATTCATCTACAACTGATATAAAACAATTAAATCTTTGCTTTATATAATTAATTTCTTCAATGCTTTCATTCATCATTTTATTTATAACTAATTCTGATGGATTGTATCTTGAAATTTCATCTATTAATTTAGCATAATTGTTTTCTTCTTTTATTTCAGTTGCATAAAAATCTCCTGTTGAAATATCACATACTGCTAAGCCAAAGTAAATTCCTTCTTTATATATAGACATTAAATAATTGTTCTTTTTTTCTTCTAGAAGAGTACTTTCAACAACAGTTCCTGGAGTTACTACTTTTATTACATCTCTTTTAACAATTCCTTTTGCAAGTTTTGGATCTTCTAATTGCTCGCATATAGCTACTTTATATCCTTTCTCTATAAGTTTTGCAATATATCCTTCTGCTGCATGATATGGTATTCCACACATAGGAGCTCTTTCTTCTTGTCCACAATCTTTTCCTGTTAAAGTTAGCTCTAATTCTCTAGAAACATTAATTGCATCATCAAAAAACATTTCATAAAAGTCACCTAATCTATAAAAAAGTATACAATCTTTATATTTTGCTTTTGTTTTAAGATAATGTTGCATCATAGGAGAAAACTTTTTTATATTTTCTTCATCCAATTCATCATAATTTTTTTGTTCTATATTATCTTTTTCTATTACATCTTGGTTTTCTTCTTTTTCAATTAATTCTGCCACACTTTTTTCCTCCGAATTAAGTTTTAATTGCTATAGTATAAAAATACATTTAAATATTATCATATTTTCCTTTTAAATACCACATATGTTCAGAAACAATCTTAAGTGGAATTACTTTACCAATTAATTCATCATTTCCTTCAAAATTAACCACTTTATTTGTTTCTGTTCTTCCTGTTAATAATTTATCATTTGTTTTACTTTTTCCTTCAACTAACACTTTTTCCACTTTTCTTATGTATTTTTTATTGCCTTCTTCTATAATTTCTTCTGCTAATTTTTTTAATCTATTAAATCTTTCATGTTTTATTTTCTCTTCTATCTGATTTTCCATTTTATCTGCAACTGTTCCAACTCTTCTTGAATAAATGAACATAAATATTTGTTCATATCTAACTTTATTTACAACATCTAAAGTATCTTCAAAATCTTCTTCAGTTTCACCAGGAAATCCTACTATAATGTCTGTTGAAAATTGTACATTAGGTATTTTTGCTTTTATTTTATCTACTAAACTTAAATATTGTTCTTTAGTATATTTTCTATTCATTGATTTTAATATACTAGTACTTCCAGATTGAAGAGGTAAATGAATTAAATTACATACTTTATCTGAATCTTTAATTGCATCTATTACATCATCTGTAAAATCCTTAGGATGTGGTGATATAAATCTTATTCTTTCTATGCCATCAATTGTATTTATTGACCTTAATAACTTAGCAAATGAATCAACTACTATCTTTTCTCCATTTTCTTTAATTACATTAAAGTTTATATTTGGCTTATCTTCTATTTCTATGTTAGTTATATTATTAGATGCTTTTAAACTTTCTAATTTATTTCTTTCGCTTACTAAGTATGAATTAACATTTTGACCTAAAAGTGTTATTTCCTTATATCCTTTTTTAGCCAAATCTAGTACTTCATTGTATATATCTTGAGGATTCCTGCTACGCTCTCTTCCTCTTACATAAGGAACTATACAATATGTACAAAAATTATTACAACCATTCATTATTGCAACTGATGCTTTTATACTATCTCCTCTTACAATAGGCATACCCTCTATAATATTGCCATCAATATCTAATATATCTTCAATTTTCTTTTTCTCAATAAGTGCTTCATATAAATCTTTTGGAAAATCTTGCATTGTGTGTGGTCCAAATACTATATCTACAAATGGATAGCTTTGTTTAAGTTTGTTTACTATATGTTTTTCTTGCATCATACATCCACCAATAGCAATAATTGTGCCATTTTCTTCTTTGTATTTTTTAACTTCTCCTAATTTTCCAAACAATCTATCTTCTGCATTTTCTCTAACACAACAAGTATTAAAAACAATAACATTAGCTTTTTTTAAATCATCTGTTTTTGAATATCCAGATTTTTCAAGCATCCCCGCAATTTTCTCTGAATCATTTTCATTAAGCTGACATCCCATAGTAAGTACTGCGTATTTTCCTTCTTTATTTATTTCTTTAATCTTATTTATGTAGTCATTCTGCATTTCAATAATTTTCATATTAATTTGTTCCTTCCAATATAGTCAATTTCTTATTAATTATTAACCTACTATTTTTTATATACTATTTACAAATTTTCTTGATATTTTCAACTATTCAAGCGAATATATTTTACCACAAAAACAAAAACTCTGCAACATTTTAGTTACAGAGTTAGTATACTTTTTGTCTAGACTTTTTACAAATTTTTTCATTTAACATTAATATATGTCATTTGCAAATAACATAAACTAAATTATGCTAAACCATATTTCTTCTTAAATTTATCTGCTTTACCACCAGTTGTTTCTTTTCTTAAATTACCTGTCCAAAATGGATGACATTTTGAGCAAACATCAACTTTTAAATCTTTTTTTGTTGAATTAGTTTTCATTACATTTCCGCAAGCACATGTTATTGTTGCTTCTTGGTATTCTGGGTGTATTCCATTCTTCATTTAGTTCACCTCTTTCTTAAATTCTTAATTAGTTAGCTTTTTTAGAAATTATTTCAACTCCATCATAGTAACCACAGCTTGGGCATACTCTATGTTGCATCATTAATTCGTGGCAATGTGGACATTCAACTAAATTTTTGTTTTCTAATTTCCATGTAGATCTTTTTGTATGAGTTCTAGCTTTTGACCATCTTCTTTTTGGTTGTGCCATTTTTATCCCTCCTTATGCGTATTTATCTATATTATTTTCTCTTTGCTTAAGTCACTTATATATTATACAAAGTAAATAAGCTTTTGTCAAGGGTTTTTTGTTAAATTTTCATATTCGCTTTTTGCTGTATTTATTGATTTTTCTAAATTGATGTTATAATATGCAAATGGATAAATTCTAGTATTTTCGTCAACTTTTAAATATAATTCCCAGTCTGGCGAAAATTTATCTCCAGCAAATTCAGCTAAATCATACAGCAATTTTACAGCATCTTCTATTTCAGTTTCATCTTTAATTTGTATGTATTGCTGATATTTTAATATTATATCTTCATAATATGCAATATTTGTTTGAATATTATTCTTATTATTATTTTCCCAATGCTCGAAATAATACTTTTGGCAATTATCTGCATAATCTTCATTCATACTTGCCCACTCTACTAATACATTGAACTTAATTTCAGAGTTATCTTTTAATTCAAAAATATATGAGCCATTTTGATGTGAGTCAATATTTTTTGAAACCTCTACTAACTTTATTTTATACATTCCTTCTAACGTTTCTTTAGCATTAATGTGAACACTATCATAAATTATATTCCATCTATATACTAAAAGGACACCCAAAGCTATTATTATAAGTATGCAAAAGATTATTAATATTACTTTAACAATCTTATTAATAGCATTAATAACTTTTTCTGTTTTCTTTTTCTTATTACCATTTTTGTATATATCTACTCCATAAGTTTCTATATAATTTAGATTTTTTTCTTTCCATTCTTTTAATTCTTCTAAATCTTTTTTATCCATTGTTTTACCTCATAAACTTATTTTAAATACAGTTTATTTAATCTTTCAAAGCTAAAAAGTTCTTATTAAGAATATATTACGCTAAAAATTATTAGTTGTCAAATAAAATTAAGGAAAATTTGTCTTAATTTTTATATTACTATAATTAAATTATAAGCAAAAAAAATAAATATTCAAGAAAAAAATCTTAAATATTTATTCTTTATGGTGCCTCGAAGTGGAATCGAACCACTGACACAGGGATTTTCAGTCCCTTGCTCTACCGACTGAGCTATCGAGGCATTAAATTATACTTATATAATATTAAATAGTAAAAACCAGAGATTTTTACTATTTTAATATGGCGACCCGGAACGGGCTCGAACCGTCGACCTCTAGCGTGACAGGCTAGCGTTCTAACCAACTGAACTACCGGGCCATATAAAAGATGGTGGTCGCTATAGGGCTCGAACCTATGACCCCCTGCTTGTAAGGCAGATGCTCTCCCAGCTGAGCTAAGCGACCATGTCTTTCGACCTTCTTAGTATACTAAAATTTTATAAAATTGTCAACACTTTCTTTAAAAGTTTTTTAATTTTTATTGTAATTATTTTTAGCATAAGGTCGAAATTTGCTATTTGACTAGTGTTTAAGTTTTTATAATATTGTTATATTATTTGAAAGACTTTAATTTTGATTATCATATCTATGATTATGTAAATTGCTTTTATTATTAATATTAAAAATTATTTGAAGTGGAATATAAAATAGAGCAAGGGACTGAAAATCCTTGTGTCTATTTTATTTATAATAGCTTAATTATTTAATTCTTCAATAGCCTTTTTCAATTGTGTATCTTTTTCTTTATCTAATGTTCCTGTGAATAAATAATCATCTACTTTTATATCTGGTTCTATTCCAACTTTATTAATTGTATTATGGTTTGGTGTAAAATATTGATTTGTAGTTATTTTTATTCCACTTCCATCTGTTAAAGGATATAAAGTTTGTATAACTCCTTTACCATATGTAGTATTTCCTATTAAAGTACAATTATCTACATCTTCTTTTAATATTCCAGCTAAAATTTCAGATGCACTTGCAGAATATTCATTTACAAGTAATACTATTGGCATTGTTATAGTTTTATCTTTTTCAGACTTTATTACTTCCTCTTTGCCACTTTTATCTGCTTCAATTAATAAAGTTTGACCTTTATCAGTCATCATTTCAGCTATATCTAGTGATTCATCTACTATTCCACCACCATTATTTCTTACATCTATTATTAGAGAAGTTATTCCTTGATTTTTTAAATCACTATATGCATTCTCAAACTGATTTGATACATCACCTTCAAAACTAGATATATAAATATATCCTATATTATTATCTAGTACTTGTGATGTAACATGCTTTACTTCTACAGTTTTTCTTTCAATTTCAAAGTTTAATTCTTCTCCATCTCTTAATATGCCTATTTTAACTTTAGTTCCTTCTTTGCCTTTAATACTATTGGTTATGGTATCATAGTCGTCTCCATTACACTCAACACCATCTACACTTGTAATTATATCTCCAGTTTTTAATCCTGCTTTTTCTGCTGGTGAGTCTGGTATTGTGCCATACACTAATATTAAATTTTTTTCTGCATCTTTAGTAATATATACACCTATTCCTACAAATTCGCCTTCTATGTCCTCTGTAAAACTAGACATTTCATCTTTAGTTAAATATTCTGTATACACATCATTTAATCCTGATACATAACCTTTTATTGCTCCATCTATTAAATCATTTTCATTTATATCTCCTATATATTTTTCATCGATTTTATTGCGAATAACTGCTAATTTAGCAGCTAAAGTACTAGATTTAGTTGCACTACCTATTGCACTTTCAGTAGAAGTTAATTTTACACTTCCATATATCCATACTGTTGTTATAATTGATGTAACTATAGCCGTTGCAATAATTGTCATAATTGTTTTATATACTGTATTACCTGATTTTTTATTTTTTGTTTTCATAAATACTCCTTTTTATTTATAAAATATTTATATAATGTTTAACTTAATTTTAATTATAAGTTATTTTCAAATTATTCATATGTATAAAATTTACCTTAACTACAATTAGAATTAATAATTATAATCTGAATCAAATAATATTCATTTTAAAACTAAATTAAACCTACGTTGCAGATAGATAAATTTTAGGATCAACATCTGTTCCATTTTCTCTTACTTCAAAATGAACATGAGGTCCTGTCGAATTACCAGTTGAACCCATTTCCATAATAGTGTCTCCTTGTTTTACCGTTTCACCAACACTTTTTAATAATTTATCTCCATGTGCATAAAGAGTAACAATTTTTACGCCTTCACTGTTTAGCCCATGGTCTATCATTATCATATTTCCATATCCACCAGTATTAAATGCTGAATAAATTACTATACCATCTGCTGCAGCATAAACTGGATCTCCAGTTTTTCCTCCAATATCTATGCCATCATGATTTTTTATTACACCTTGAATTGGATGAAGTCTTGAACCATAAGGTGAGGTTATATATGAACTTTCTAAAGTTGGCCATATCATAACTCCACCTGAATATTTTAATTCATAAGTAGAACCACTTATAGTATATTGAATTAAATTTTCCAATTCTTCCTGTTGCTTTTTATATGTTTCTATTTGAGCATTTAATTGCTTTTCACTCTCTGATAGACTATTTTTTTGATTTTCATATACTGTTTTTGTATTTGTAAGTATTACAGTTTGTTTTTCTGCTTCAACTTTAGCAATTTTCATTTGAGCTTTATCTTCTTCTAACTCATTATTTATTTTTTCAAGTTCTATCTTTTGCTCTTTTAATTCATTAATTGTTTTTGAATCTATTTCTGCTATTCTTTGCACAACATAGTATTTAGATATAAAGTCTATTATGTTTCTCGAATTTAGCAATACATCTAAATATTTAGTTTCTCCATGCTTATATATAGCAACCAATCTATTTTTTAAAAGATTAAGCTTTTTTTCGTATTTTTCTTTAGCCTCTTCAAGCTTAGTTTCAGATTCAGATACTTTTTGTTGTAATTCTGAATACTTACTATTAACTTGATTTAAAGTTGTTTGATACTCATTTATTTTGTCATCCATTTTTTGAAGATCAACTACAGCTTTGCTTAATTCTTCTTGTACATAAGTTAATTGTTCTTCTGCCTTTGCAAGTTCTTCAGAAACTTGTTCTTTTTGCTCATTAAAAGAGAGAGTATTTACTGTATTAGTTGTTTGATTATTTTCTGTTACAGTTTCATTAGTACCCACACTATCTTCTGCCCTAACAAAATAGAGGCAAGAAGATAATATAAGAGTAGTTAAAATTAGCGCAGCTATTGTTGAAACTATCTTATTTTTCATTAATCTTTTTGCCTCCTCTAATTATTATTTAATTATATAAACATATATCTCTATTAATAATCTATTTTTTATTTAAAAAGTTATATATTTTAACTATAAATTAAACTTGGATGATTTGTATATTGTAATGGATCAACTCTATATCCTTTGCTTCTTCCTCCTACATACACTTCAAAGTGTAAGTGTGGACCTGTTGATATACCAGTATTACCTGATACTGCAATTTGCTGACCAGTAGATACTACTGTTCCTACTGATACTTTAAATTGAGATAAATGTCCAAATGCTGTATAATATCCATTACCATGATCTATCATAATATAATTTCCATATCCAGATACCCATTGAGCTAATATAACTTTTCCTGCTGCCGGAGCATATACAGGTACGTAGCTTACACCAATATCTATAGCACCATGGTTTGTTGAAGCTCCTGCTGTTGGAGCAGTTCTATTTCCAAATATTGAAGTTATTCTATTGTAACTATATGAAATAGGCCATTCAAATTTTCCACCACTAAAGCTTCCTTCATATCCACTTGTTCCTTGAGTTGCTTGTGCGATTTCAGCTTGTGCCTTTTCTATTGCATCTTCAAATTCCTCAATTTTCTTTTGCAATTCTTGTTCTTCTGCTGATAGATTATTAACCACACTCTGTTTAGCAACTTTTGCAGCTTTAAGCTCTGCATTTTTCGCATCTGTCTCGCTCTTTACGCTTTCAACTTGTGCTTTATTATTTTCTAATTCTTGCTTTTCATTTTCTATATTCTTTTTTTGCTCAGTAACTTCATTAATAAGCTCTGTATCTTTTTCTGCTATTGTTTGAATTGCGTTATATTTTGTATACATTTCTATGTAATTACTTGAACCTAGTAAAACATCTAAATATGTTGTTCCGCCACCTTTATACATGGCTACCATTCTTGTTTTAAGTAAATCTTCCTTATGTTCTAATTCTTTTTGCTTTTCTTCTATTTCTTGCTGTTTTTGAGAAATAGAGGAATTTAGCTCATCTAATTGATTTTGTAATTTAAATATTTCAGATTCAATGCTTGATATTTGAGCATTAATGTTATCTAGTTCATCTTTGGCATTTTCCTTTTGCTGTGTTACTTGTTCTTTTTGGTCTTCTGCTTGCTGTTTTTGTTCATTAAGTTCACTAATTGATGCCGCTATACAATTATTAGTATATGCTAAAAGCAGTGATATTATAGCAATAAATGTTATAATTTTTTTGTTCATAAGTTCCTCCAAAATTTCAATAAAATTCTAAATTTACTATATATAATTTATCTTTTGTTTGCATTAAATTTATTGAATTACTTATTTGTTTAATTAAATAAACTTTTAGCTTAAACTTTTAAGTATTTTCTCATTGAAATTGCACTTCCTAATACACCAATTCCTACACCTAGTACTAAATATACAGTTAAAACTAGATAGAACATTTCTGAGAAGCTTAGTAATCCAAATCCCATTTCTTGAATTAGTATTGAATCTCCTATTTTCCCCATAACTGCATTATATGCTAGTCCTAATATTACTAGAGTTATAATAGCTGATATAACTCCTATGATTATACCTTCAACTATAAATGGTCCTCTTATGAAACTGTTGGTTGCTCCTACATATTTCATAATTGATATTTCTCTTCTTCTTGCATGTACTGTTAATTTGATTGTATAAGATATAATAAAGATTGAAATTATAATTAATAGCACAAGTATAATTACTGTTGTTATTTGTATACCATTTGCTAAGCTTTGTAATCTATTAATTGTGGTATTTTCACTTTCTATTTGATCTACATTATCAAGTTTATTTATTTGACTTTGTACTTCATCATTAAGTGATAAATCTGTTAACGTTACAAAATATGAAGCTGGAAATGGATTTTCTTCATCCCATCCTTCAAATAAGCTTTCATCACCTAACGTTGTTTTCATTGAGTTTAGGGCATCTTCTTTACTTACAAAAGTTACTCTATTTACTCCATTAATTGCTCTAATTTGGTTTCCTAAAGTTTCAATATCTGCATCTGTTGCATCATCTTTAATGAAGATTTGTATTCCTTGCTGACTTTCTATTTGAGTTATTACACTATTTACATTTTCTCCTATTACAAAGAATAATCCAAATATAAACATTGTTGCACACATTATAATTATTGATGCACTTGTCATCTTTTTTTGCTTAAATGTACTTTTAAATCCTTCTTTTATTAAATAACTAAATACACTATACCTCATCATATCCACCTTTTTCGTCTCTTACAATATTTCCTTGGTCAATTCTTATAACCCTTTTGTTCATTTTATCTACTATGTCTTTAGCATGTGTTGCAACAACTACAGTTGTTCCTCTTAAATTAATATCATTTAAAAGTTCCATTATATCCCAAGCTGTATTAGGATCTAGGTTACCAGTAGGTTCGTCTGCTATAAGCATTGATGGATTATTAACTATTGCTCTAGCTAAAGCTACTCTTTGTTGTTCACCACCAGATAATTCATTTGGATAAACTTTGGCTTTATTAGCAAGGCCTACTAAAGATAATACCATTGGTACTTGTCTTCTAATATGCTTTGGTGTAGCTTTAACTACATACATTGCAAACGCAACATTTTCATAAACTGTTTTATCTGGAAGTAATCTAAAGTCTTGAAAAACTATACCCATACTTCTTCTTAAGAAAGGAAC
Source organism: uncultured Clostridia bacterium (assembly GCA_944392515.1). Lineage (GTDB taxonomy): Bacteria > Bacillota > Clostridia > TANB77 > CAG-508 > CAG-793. Next base: position 3,887 of record CALXWV010000034.1, on the reverse strand, counting down.
TCTACTTGGTTTTAAAAATGTTGTATCTTTTCCATTTATAATGATATTACCTGATGTAGGTTCTTCTTCTTTTAAAATAAGTTTAATAATTGTTGATTTACCTGAACCTGAACTACCAACTAAAAAAGCAAATTCACCTTTATTTATTTTAAAATTAATATTATGAATTGCTTCTGTTCCAGTATCATATTTTTTGCTAACATTTCTAAATTCTATCATTTTATTAAATTCCTCGTATATTATGTTTATTAGTTTACTTAATTTTATCTTAAAATAAACCAAAGTAATCATAACAATAATTTAAATTATTTTCAATAGATTAGAGAAAAAAATTTGTATTATTTTTAACCAAAAGTAGAAAAAATTGTATATTTTTGATTGATTGTGAAAATTGTGTGAAATTTTGTAAAAATTAACCTATTAGAAATTTTAAAGTCCAAACAATATTGTTTGGACTTTTTTAAATATAAAACTTTATATTTTTTTATCTACTATTAAAATTTCTTTGCTTGACTTAGTAAGTACTTCTGATTCTAATTTACCTACTCTTATAGTGTCTTCTATTCTTATACCATATTTACCAGGAATGTATATACCGTGGTTCATTAGTTACTACCATATTTTCTTTTAATATGTTTTGTGAATTATGGCTTAAAAATGGAAGTTCATGTACATCTAGTCCTACTCCATGACCTAGAGCATGTATTAAAGTATAATTATATACGAAAAAATCATTTTCTACACTTCTTGCAATCATTTTGCAGCTTGTTCCTTCTTTAATTTCTTTTGTAGCTCTTAATTGATTTTTTAAAATATAATTATATAATTTTTCTAATTCTTCACTAACTTCTCCTGCAAAAATAGTTCTAGTTATATCTGCACAATATCCTTTATATTTAGCTCCAAAATCTAATGTGATAGGGTCTCCCATGCGTATTATTTTATCACTTGGTATTGCATGTGGCTTAGAAGAATTAATTCCAGAAGCTACAATAGAATCAAAAGCTAGACCATCTGCACCATTATCTGCAAAAAACTTTTCTATTTCAAATGCAACTTGTTTTTCTGTCATTCCTATTTTAATATAATCTAAAAGATGTTCAAAACATTTATCTGTAATTTCACAGGCTTTTTCAATATAGCTTATTTCTTTTTCATCTTTAATCATTCTTTTCTTTTCAATGATTTTTTCTGTTTCTACTATATTTCTTATTCTATATTTTCTAATTAAATTTTCATATTCTGCATATGTTCTTTATATTTTGCATATGTTACATAATTTTCTTCAAAGCCTACATTTTCACAGTCTTTAAAAAATGTTTGATAATCTACTTCAGATAAATCTTTGTTATCATAAATAATAAATTCATCATTAATTGTTAGGTGATTATTTACTTCTTCAATATATCTTGCATCTGTTATAAACACATTTTCTTTATCTGTAATTAGTAAAGTTCCTTCAACTGGGATGTCTATTAGATATCTTATATTTACTGGATTAGAAATTATTAATCCTTGAACATTTAATAATTTCATTTTTTCCCTTATACATCTAATTTTATAATTCATAAGACATCCCTCCTTAAGAATATTTTAATACCAATTATATTTTTATTTTAAAAACTTTTATATTTTACTTTCTTGTTTTAATAATTAATTTATCCATTATATGTTCCTAAAGTAAATACTTTAAGTAAAGCAAAAAGCATAAGATTTTCCGGAACTAATATTACCATTAATGTAGCTATAACTATAAATGGTCCAAATGGAATATATTCATTAGATTTTTTCTTTTTAGATACTATTAAAATTATACTAATAACAGCTGCAAGTAAAAATGAAAGTATTGATATAATAATTATGTTATATGCACCAAATATAATTCCTAATGCTCCCATTAATTTAACATCACCAAAGCCCATTGCTTCTTTTCCAGCAATTAGTCCACCTATTAATGTTATAATTAAGAATATTCCTCCACCTATAGCTAATCCTAGTAACTTATCTAGCATCATGCTAAAGCTCATACTGCCTTCGATAAATGCAAATATTAGTCCTATTTCAAATAATGTTAAAGTTAATCTATTAGGAATTATTTGTTCTTTATAATCTATTGCAAATGCTGAAAGTAAAAGTGGTGTTATAAGTAGGTATTTAAGTAAATCTAATCTCCACCCAAACATAAATAAAAGTACCACATAAATAATTGCTGTTAAGTACATAAATCTAAAGTTTAATCTAAAGTCTTTTAAATATATTTTATAAAAATCTTTACTTAGTACCGGTTTATGCTCACTAAATCTTTTTGTTACCCAATCAAAAACTTGACCAACGCCTAAACCCAATAATCCTATAAAAAAGTAATATAATATATGTATGTCATTAATATACATTTTATTTTTTCCTCCTTAACACTCTTTTTTCTAATTTTCTTTTTAAATTATTTATCTTTACTTTTTCTTCGCATAATGGCTCTGTTAATATAGAAAACATTTTCATTCTATTAGTTCCAAGTACATCAGTAAATAACTGGTCTCCTACCTCTGCAATGTTTTTACTATTTTCTATACCTAATATTTGTTTTGCTTTTTTTAATCCTATTTTGGTTGGTTTTGCTGAAAAATGTACATAAGGTATATCTAACATTTTTGCAACTTTTCCTATTTTGTCTTTTTTTAAACTATTAGATGCTATGCAAAATTTAATACCTTCATTTTTCATATTATCTATCCACTCTTTAATTCCTTCTAATGGAACTCTATCTAAATCAATTAAAGTATTATCTACATCTAATATCATACCTTTAATATTATTTTCTCTTAGCGTTTCTATTGTTATATCTGTTATTTTTCTTACTTGCATATTTGGTGTTAATAGCATTTGTATCTCCCTAAAATTATATTTTCAAGTTTAATTAATTTTACAAAGTTATTCTACCATAGTAAATTTTATTTTTCAATTGTTTTTAACTTAGTTTTTTATCTTAAGTTTATATAACGCATTTTAAATTTACTATTATCCCATTGCTTAAGTATTTAACAAAAAGTAAACCCAAAATCATTAAACTGTTTTGTTTAATAATTTGGGTTCACTTAATTTTGAATATATTTTATAAACTTAACTATGTTTTTTACTGTTTTTTATTTTATAACTCTAATTTTGCTAATTCTTCCTTAGTTATATCTAAAACTTTGCAAATATCTTCATCGCTCATATTTAATGATTTCATTCTTTTAGCAATTTGCGCTTTTGCTTTATCTTCTCCTTTTGAAATGCCATCTTGATAGCCTTTGCGTCTTATTGCCTTTTCATCTAGAATAGCTTTTTCTCTTAAATCTGCTATTCTTCTCATTTTTTCATCTTCTGTCATTTTATGTACTGTTACTACTGCTTCTTCTATATCTTCATTACTTTTCATTATTTCTCCGACCTCCTTGATATTAGGATCACTTATGAATAATGCCCATTGTGCCTTTTTATTTTGCTTGTTTTTTTCATATTCATACTTTACCTTAGATAATTCAATTATATCTATTTCAATTTTATCTGTCAATACGAGGTCTTTATTATTTTCTTCTCTTAACTTCCAGTTAATTGAAAAAGTAAATTCTATTTAATATTAAATAACTAGAATTTAGTAATAAACTAACAGTTAGTGTAAGATTAAATGAAATTGGTGGTATAATATAATTAGTGGATACTTCTTGGGAAAGAAGGTACTTTATGAGTTTAAAAGGAAAACATCTTTCTTTAGAAGATAGAAAAATTATTGAACAAAACATTTGCAAAAGATTAAGAAAATTTGAAACTGCTAAAGAACTTAATAAAAGTCAATCTACAATTGGTAAAGAAATTAGAAACAACAGAAAACGTAGATATTCTAAAAC
>CALXWV010000033.1 GCA_944392515.1 uncultured Clostridia bacterium | reverse complement strand
ATTTATTTAAATATTAATTATTATTTATTATTTTTTTATTTATATTTATTTTTTATTATTTTTATTTATTATTTTTTTAATAATTTTTATTCCTATTTATAATAATTTATTATTTTTTAATTTTATATTATTTTAATTTTTTATTAATATTAATTATTTTTGATATTTTTTTATTTTTAAATAAATTTTTGATATATTTCATTTTTATTTACATTTCTATCTTTAGCTATTTTTTTGATTATTTCTTTTTTTTCTAATCCTTGATTCTCATAATATTTATAATGTTCTTCTAAACTTAAATTATTTAAATTATTTTCTACTTTTATTTTTATTCCTTCAATTAATATAATAAATTCTCCTTTAGGTTCTTTATCTTTAAAAATATTAATTATTTCTGTTACATTTCCTCTAATAAATTCTTCATGTATTTTTGTAAGTTCTCTTGCTAGAACAATTTTTCTATCTCCTAAATTAATTAATATATCATTTAATGTATTAATTAATTTATGGGGAGCTTCATATATTATTGCTGTTTTTCCATCTTTTTTTATTTCTTCAAATTTATTTTTTCTTAATTTTTTATTTAATGGTAAAAATGCATAAAAAGAAAATTCCTTTGTATCCAATCCTGATGCAATAAGTGCATTTATTAATGCACAAGCTCCTGGTATTGGTACAATTTTTATATTATTTTTTATTGCCTCTTTTACTACCTCTTCACCTGGATCAGATATTGCTGGTGTACCTGCATCAGTAACTACTGCTAGATTTTGTCCTTCTAATAATTTTTCTATTAATAATTCTTTTTTTACATCTTCATTATGTCTATGATAACTAATTAATTTTTTTGATATTTCTAAATGATTTAATAATTTTAATGTTTGTCTTGTATCTTCTGCTGCTATTAAATCTACTTCTTTTAATACTTTTATAGCTCTCAATGTTATATCTTCTAAATTTCCTATTGGAGTTGCAACTAAATATAAAGTTCCTTTTTCCATTTATTTTCCCTCTTTATAATTAATTATTTATTAATTATTTATTTTTTATATTTTTAAATATATTTTTTATTTAATTAATTTATTTATTTTAATATTTATATTTATTCTTTTCCATCTTCATATATTTTTAATATTTCATCTGTATAACTTCCATCCTCTTTATATATTATTAATGGCTTTTCTACTTTAAGAAAAGAATTGGCATATTTTACAGCTTTGATTAAAACTAAATTTGCATCTTTATTTATTTTAGGATATACAAATCTTATTCTTTTTGGTTCTAATCTATATTTTCTAAGTACTTCTATTATTTCATTAAGTCTTTCAGGTCTATGTACCATATATATTGATCCATTATCTTTTAATAAACTGCTTGCTACTTTTATCCATCCATCTAAATCCACTGTTGTTTCATGTCTAGAAATTATTTGTTTGTCTTCTTTATTTATTATTCCTGTTCCTTTTTTCTTATATGGTGGATTAGTTACTACGTAATCAAAAGAATTTTTATTTAAGCTTAGATTTTGGACATCTTCATTAATAATTTGCATTATATTTTGCAAATTATTTAATTCAACACTTCTTTTAGCCATATTTGCAACTTCTTTTTGAAGTTCTACGCCTATTATTTTAGAAGGTTCTACCTTTTTGCTAAGTAATATTCCAAGTATCCCTGTTCCTGTTCCTAAATCTACAATCGAGCTATGTTTTTTCATATCTATAGCAAATTCTGTAAGAAGTACACTATCTACTCCAAAGCAAAAGCCTTCTGTATTTTGTATTATTTTTAATCCTTTATATTGTAAATCATCTATTCTTTCCATAATACATTTAGTATAGCATAATTTTAATAAAAAATAAACCCTTTCATTTAGGGCTTATTTTATATTTATATTCTAATATTTTTTATTTTCTAACAAAAGCCTCTTTCATATTATCTTGCTCTTCTCCATTAATTAAAAATTTTACACTATTCACTTCTTTAAGTTCAGTTAGAGAATTAACTATAGAATAAATTGCATTTGTACCACTGCTATTTAAAAATTCACTGGATAAATCTACTGTTAGTGAATCTCCATTTAATTCTGCTTTATTTAATTTTGTACCATCAGGAATTGGATTTTGCAAAGATTCATCTGTTGGACCTAAAATTAATAAATTAACTATATACATATATGGATTATCTATTAAATCTTTTGCATCAACTTTTCTTTCTTCTTTAACTAGCTCCATACTTTGTTTATCTTCAAAATACAAAATAATGGTTGTTTGTCTCATTTGTTCCTCTGATATTTCTTCTTCAGGCTCAATTACAATTTCATTATCCACATTTTGTACAACTTCTGTGGAAAAGTTCAACACAATTAAAATTGCTAATATAGAAATTATAGTAATAATTATAATTACCTTTAATATAAATAACTTTTTCATAATATATTTCCTCCTGCAAAATACTATGAGACAAGATTAAAAATTATAACTAAAAATTTTAATCTTTATATTACTTTAAACTAGGCTATTTAGCCATTTTTTCCATTCTTTAGTTATTGACAAATACGGCTTTTGCATATACAATAAGGTGGAGATTTTATGTCCTTAAACTTAATATATTAAGGAACTAAATCCTAGGTTTATAGGTAACCACAAAAACCTAAATTTATAAATTAAGGTGAAATATAAATGAATAATACTTTACATGTTGGTCTTGACGTTGGTTCAACAACAGTAAAAATTGTTGTAATGGATGAAGACCTAAATATTATATATGAAAATTATCAAAGACATTTTTCTGATACTAAAAATACAGTATGCCAAGTTTTAGAAAAGCTAGCAAGTGATTATAAAGACTATACATATACTATAGCTTTAACAGGTTCTGGTGCTATGTCAGCAGCAAGATTTTTAGACCTACCATTTATTCAAGAGGTCGTTGCTTGTAAAAGAGCTGTTGAAAAATACATACCACAAACTGATGTTGTAATAGAGCTTGGTGGAGAAGATGCTAAAATAGTTTATTTTGGTAAGTCAATTGAGCAAAGAATGAACGGAACATGTGCTGGTGGTACAGGAGCTTTTATAGATCAAATGGCATCACTTCTTAATACTGATGCACAAGGTTTAAATGAACTATCTAAAAAGCATAAAATGATATACCCAATAGCTTCTCGTTGTGGTGTTTTTGCTAAAACCGATGTTCAACCACTTTTAAATGAAGGTGCAGATAGAGAAGATATTGCAACATCTATTTTTCAAGCTGTTGTTAATCAAACAATTAGTGGTCTTGCTTGCGGTAGACCTATTAGAGGAAATGTTGCATTTTTAGGTGGCCCTTTAAATTATTTATCTGAATTAAGACAAAGATTTATTGAAACTTTACATTTAACACCTGAGCAAACTATAGTTCCAGAAGATGCTCATTTACTTGTTGCAAAAGGTGCAGCTTTAGATTCATTAGAAAATAAAGCAATATCTAATGAAAAATTAAAAGCTAAAATAGAAATGCTTAAAGCTTCTCATGATACTACTTCAAATCCTTTATCTCCACTATTTATTACAGATGAGGATTACAAAGAATTTAAAGAAAGACATGATAAAGATAAAGTTGAAAAAGGTGATTTAAAATCATATAAAGGTGATTGCTTTATAGGCATTGATGCAGGATCTACTACTACAAAATTAGTTGTAACTGATTCTGAAGATAGACTTTTATATTCTTCATATGGAAGTAACGAAGGTAATCCTTTAAAAAGCGTTATGAAAGCACTTAAAGAATTATATAAAGTTATACCTAAAAAAGCTAAGATAAGATATAGTGGTGTAACTGGATATGGTGAAAACTTAATTCAAACTGCTTTAAATGTTGATTTAAATGAAATAGAAACAATAGCACATTATACAGCTGCTCAAAGATTTTTACCTGATGTAACTAGTATAGTAGATATTGGTGGTCAGGATATGAAATACATAAAAATAAAAGATGGCACAATTAACAATATTATGCTTAATGAAGCTTGTTCATCAGGTTGTGGCTCTTTTATTGAAACATTTGCTAAAAGCTTAAACTTATCTATTGAGGATTTTGTTAAAGCTGCAATTGAAGCTCGTAATCCTGTTGATTTAGGTTCAAGATGTACTGTATTTATGAACTCAAAAATAAAACAAGCTCAAAAAGAAGGTGCTACTGTAGGAGATATATCTGCTGGTCTTTCATATTCTGTTATAAAAAATGCTATACAAAAAGTTATGAAAGTAAGAGATGTAAATACATTAGGTAAGCATATAGTTGTTCAAGGTGGTACTTTTTACAATGATGCTGTACTTCGTGCATTTGAGCTTATTGTTGGCAAAGATGTTATAAGACCAGATATTGCAGGTTTAATGGGTGCTTATGGTGTTGCAATCTTAGCTAGAAAACAATTTGAAGCAAATCTAGATATGGAATATACCTCTAAAATATCTAATGAAGAAGATATAGATAAATTAAAAATAGATACTACTCATGTTCGTTGTAATGGATGTGAAAATCATTGCTTACTTACTATTAATAAATTTAGTAATGGACAAAGACATATATCTGGTAATAGATGTGAAAAAGGTGCAGGTATTGTTACTGGTAAAAAAGAAATACCTAATGTATACAAATATAAATTTGAAAGATTATTTAGCTATACTCCTCTAGAAGAAAAAGATGCTAAACGTGGTATAATTGGAATACCTAGAGTTTTAAATATGTATGAAGATTATCCATTTTGGTTTACTTTCCTTACAAAATTAGGATTTAGAGTTATTCTATCTGAAAAAAGTAATAGAAAGACATATGAAAAAGGTATGGAATCAATGCCATCTGAATCAGTATGCTATCCAGCAAAACTTTCTCATGGTCATATTATAAGTTTAATTAATCAAGGTATTAAAACTATATTTTACCCTTGTATGCCATTTTCTAGAAAAGAATATAAAAAAGCAGATAATCATTATAACTGCCCAATAGTTATTTCTTATTCTGAAGTATTAAAAAATAATATTCCAGAGCTAAAGGAAAAAGGAATAAAATTCTTAAATCCATTTTTACCTTTTGAGCCAAAGAAATTAGCAGAAACTATAATGTCTTTACCTGAATTTAAAGAATATAATTTTACTAAAAAAGAATTACTAGAAGCAGCAAAAGAGGCAGAAAAAGAATATCAGCATTTCAAAGATGATGTTCATAATAAAGGCTTAGAAACTCTTAAATACATGGAAGAAAATAAAGTTCATGGTATTGTTTTAGCAGGTAGACCTTATCACGTAGACCCAGAAATAAACCATGGTATTGATACTTTAATTACAAGTTTAGGTTTATGTGTATTATCTGAAGATAGCATAAGTAATCAAACTGAAGTTAAAAGACCAATTAGAGTTGTTGATCAATGGGTATTCCATGCAAGACTATACGCTGCAGCAGACTTCGTTGGTAAACATGATAATCTAGAATTAGTTCAATTAAACTCATTTGGCTGTGGTGTTGATGCAGTAACAACTGACCAAGTTGAAGAAATACTTTCAAGCTATGACAAAATGTATACTCTAATTAAAATAGATGAAGTAAATAACTTAGGAGCTGTAAGAATTCGTATTCGTTCTCTTTTAGCTAGTATGAATAAAAGAATAGCTAAAAAGAAATCTGAAAGCTCTAATGAAGGTAATTATGAAATTAATAAAAAAATCTTTACTAAAGATATGCGTAAAGACTATACAATATTAATTCCACAAATGGCACCTATACATTTTGAATTATTAGAATCAGGAGTAGAGGCTTGTGGGTACCATGTTCATCTACTTAGAGAATGTACTGATCATACTGTTGAAGTAGGTTTAAAATATGTAAATAATGATGCTTGTTATCCATCAATTCTTACTACAGGTCAAATGATAGAAGCTCTAGAATCTGGTAAATATGATGTAAATAAAACAGCTCTAATAATGTCTCAAACAGGTGGTGGATGTAGAGCAACAAACTATATAGGATTTATTAGAAAAGCTTTAAAAGATGCAGGTTATCCAAATGTGCCGGTAATATCCTTTAATGTTGTTGGAATGGAAAAGATGCCAGGATTTAAGATAACACCAAAATTAGTTGAGAATTTAATTAAATGTGTTATTTATGGTGATATACTTCAAAAAATGCTTACCAAAAATAGAGCCTATGAAGTAAATAAAGGTGAAACTAAAGCCCTATTTAATAAATGGATGGAAAAATGCAAAAAACTAGTTGCAAAATCTACTATGAAGGAATTTAAACAAAATATTTATGATATGGTAGAAGATTTTGAAAAAATTAAATTAGATACCTCTGTAGAAAAGCCTAAAGTAGGAATTGTAGGTGAAGTTTTAATTAAATATCAACCATTTGGAAATAACTACGTTGCAGATAAATTAGAAGCAGAAGGCGCAGAAGTAATACTTCCTGACTTTATGGGATTTATTAAGTTTATTGCTACACATAAAATAACTTTTAATCAATTAATAAAAACAGATAGTGCTAAAGCTAAAATATTTAAATTGGCAATAAAATTAATAGATATATTAGAAAAAGATGAAATAATAGCTTTAAAAAATTCTAAAAAAGGATATTTACTTCCTTGTGATATATTCAAACTAGAAGAAAATGTTAAAGGTATTCTTTCAATAGGAAATCAAACAGGTGAAGGATGGTTCTTAACTGCTGAAATGGTAGAATATATTGAACATGGTATTCCTAATATAGTATGTGTGCAACCATTTGCTTGCTTGCCAAACCATGTTGTAGGTAAAGGTGTTATAAAAACAATAAGAGACACCTATCCAGAAGCTAATATTTCTCCAATTGATTATGATCCAGGTGCTTCTGAAGCAAATCAAACAAATAGAATTAAATTATTAATGGCTGTTGCTAAAGATAATTTAAAACAAAAGAATAATAGTATAAAAGCTATTAAAAAAGAAAATGAGGAAAACTCTTTAGAAAATTCAAATAAAGAGATAAAAGAATCTTCAAAAAATAATTGAAAAATATATTAATATACAAAAGTATAACAGGAGGCTTTATGGGACATTTAACTCCTAAGGATAGTTACAGTAATATATCAGATATTAGTTTAGATTATCTAATAAACGATGTTGGAATTAAAGGATTAATCTTTGATTTTGACGGTACTCTTAGAAGGAATAAGATTGTATCTATAGATACTTTGAATTTCTTAAAAGAAGCTAAAAATAGAGGTCTTAAACTATCTATATTAAGTAATAATCCTTATGTAAATAAAACAATATTAAAAACAATTAATATATCTACAACTAAGAAGTTTGCATGCAAGCCTCTAAAGAAACCTTTTTTAGATATGGCTAGAACTATGAAATTAATGCCTGACCAAATAGCAGTAATAGGTAATAATAGAATATCAGATATATGGGGAGCTAATAGAGCTAATATGTACTCTATATATATACAAAATTTAAATAGTCATAGATTTAAGAGAAAGATTGAAGATAGATTAAAAGATTTAGGTATAAAAAAAATAAAGTAGAAGATTTTATTCTTCTACTTTTTTCTTTCATTATCTTCTTCTAATTCTTCTATTTCTCCTGTTTTTAAATCTAAAATTTTTCTAGATTCTCTAATAAGTTTAGGCATATCCTTTTTAGGATTTAACATCCAAGATATATGCGTAACATATCTTCCATTTGTGTCTCTAGCTCCTACAACTCCTGATCTTACTATTATATCTTTTCTTTGAGAAGGGTTTAATTTAAATAATACATTTGTTTTTGCTGTTTCTCTGCCATTTTGGGCAGATTCCATAACAAAGTCTTTTCCCCCTCTATAAACAGATATTTCGTTTTTTCCAGTTACTTTTTGCAATATTCTAGCTAAAACATTTTTATCTATGTGTAGCATAAGTGGTGCATTAAATCCCTTTAAATCTATAGCTATCAATGATTTATCTGAATATCTTTTGTTATCATCTTCTAAAGAGACTCCAGCATTAGAGTACCCCTTTGTATTAGACATAATACTAATCATTTCTCCTATTGCTATATCTTTTTGATCATATAATAATTGAGAACGATTATTCAGTAATAAAACATTATATGACATTTTATCTAAATCGCTAAATCCATAATATTCTATATCTTCTTTGCTAAAAATTTCTCTAATATCGAAAACAATAGCTGCTAAATTGGTATTCTCATCAAATGTTTTTTCTTTATTTTTATTTCTTGCATCCATTTTAAATCTAGTAATATAGTGAACTATTGCTCTATATTCTGCCAAATAATAAATTATATCTTCATCCATTAATTCGAATTCTTTTCCTTTGCTAAACTCGGAATAAGTATTTGTATTTTCTAAAACATATATTACTTCATTTCTTCTTTCAACTTCTTTTACTAATCTATTTGTCCAAAAAGCATTTAGAGCAATAAGCTCTGAAAGAGAATAACCTTTTAATTTGTTTTTATCTAATAATTCTTCTTCAAATTTTTTTCTATCATTTATCCTAAAACTTGTTGGCATAGATAATTTTTCTAGTGTTCTATTGTAATCATTTTCATAATTTTTTAATGCTCCTATTTTTCTTAAGAAATCAATTTTTAGACAAATATTATTAGATAGATCTTCTACTAAATTAACCTTTTCCTTTTTTCTTAATTTATCAAAAAAATCTTTTTGTTCTCTTTGCATTCTACTTATATCATAAGCAGTTAAAGTGCCATTTTTTATTTTTTCTAATTGATCCTGTAATTCTTTTTTCCTTGCTTGTACATCCTTATCATAAGGAAACTTATTACTATATTTAATTAAATCCCCGTAATTCTAATGCATAATTTTTATAATAATATGTTTTAATTAATGATATATAATCATGATATAAATTTCCATTAAAAGACAAATTTGTATCTAATTTATTAATATTTTTATTTATTTCATGAATTATAGAATTATAGTTTTTTGAATTCAGTAATGTATCAGCTGCTATATATCTATATATTTCTCCTGGCCTTAATACATTTGTTTTTAAAATAAGTTCTTCAAGTTCATTATTATATTCTTCAATACAATCTGTAATTGAAGCATTTGGATTTGCTTGTCTCATTTTACTAATTAAATCTTTAAATGAATTTAAATCTTTTCTAAAAAAATAAATATCTCTTGCTGATATATTTTTAGAAATTATACGAATTCTTTTACTTAATTTCATCTATTCCCCTATCTGTATACCAAAATTGCTTTTTCATTAATTAGCAAAAAAGTAATATAAAGCATAACTTTATATTACTTTACAATGGCGTAGGTGAGAGGATTTGAACCTCCGCGGCCCTAAAACGAACCCTACAAGTTTAGCAAACTCGCCCCTTCAACCACTTGGGTACACCTACAAATATAATATTAATATAAAAAAATGGCGGAGAGGGTGGGATTCGAACCCACGGTAGGCTATAAACCTACGCCAATTTTCAAGACTGGTGCCATAAACCAACTCGACCACCTCTCCATATAAGTATTACCATTCCAGTAACAATAATAATAATACCACATTTTTGTTTTATATGTCAATAGAAATTTGAATAAATTTAGCCTAATTTTAACCCAATTTAATAAAAATATGCATATTATAATCTAATTTATTATAATATACATATTTTACTTTATTTTTTCTCCATAGCTATATTAATTGCTTCTTTTTCTTCAAATGATAAGTTGTATTTAGATGTTCCTTTTATTATAGGTTTAGAATAAACATTAGAGTTATCTTGTCCATAAATAGAATTTATAACTATTCCATTATTTTCTCTATCTAAAAGTGCTAAAGTAAAACTTAAACTATTTTTAGTATTACTAAATGCATCATATTTATATAATCCTACCTTTTTTATGCAATGAGAAAGTTCATTATTAATATTATTACATACAGCAATAATTTGATCATCTCTTTTATTAAGTTTGTCAACTTGTGAAACATAATTTTGTAACATTTTTGCAAAATCTTTTCCTTCACCTAACTTATTCATGTTCTTTTCATATTTTTTATATATTTTTACTGATATATATAAGCTTATAATTGCGATTATAAGAGAGATAATTGAAAAGATAATTAAGTATATGTCTTGCATTGTTTTCGCTCCTTATTATCGATTCTTGATTAAATCTAGTAATCTTTCAAGCTCATCATTTGTTGAATATTGAATTACTATTCTCCCACTATTTTTCTTAGCAGTTAATTTTACTTTTGTACCAAAAAAACTTTGAAAGCTATCTTCTATGTCTCTATATACTGCTTCATATCTTGAATCTTTTTCAGCTATCTTCTTTCTGTTTTTTACTGTTCTTTCTATATCTCTAACAGTTTGTCCTTTTTCTATTATTCTTAAAGCTGCTGCATATTGTTTATCTGGATCAGCTATTGCAAGCAATGATCTACAATGTCCTTCTGAAAGTTTTCCCTCCACAGCAAGTTTTATTACTCTTTTATCTAGATTAAGTATTCTTAAAGTATTAGTAACATTTGTTCTACTAATTCCTAATTTATCCGCTAAATCTTGTTGTCTTAAGTTATAATTATCTATAAGTTCTTTATATCCTAGTGCTTTTTCAATAGGATTTAAGTTTTCTCTTTGAATATTTTCTATTAATGAGATTTCTTTAACTCTTTGTTCATCTTCATTTCTAACAATACATGGTATTTCTGTAAGACCAGCAAGTTTAGAAGCTCTCCATCTTCTTTCACCTGCTATTATAGAATAATATCCATCTTTTTCTTCAACTATAATTGGTTGAATTACTCCATATGTTTTAATTGATTCTGCAAGTTCTTTTAAAGATTCTTCATTAAACTTTTTTCTTGCTTGAGTTTTATTAGGCTCTATATCTATTAATTTTATTGTCCTTATTGTATCTTCCTTGTTGTCAGCTTTTTTCATATCTTTTAATACAGCACTTTCTGCAAATAATGCATCTAATCCTCTTCCTAGTCCTGCCATTTTATATCATCCTCCCTAATAATAAATTTATATTTATTATATATTGTTTATTATATTTCGTCAACTTTTTTATATCTATTTTTTAATTTTTTCATTTATTGCATTGTAAATTCAAAATACATATTAAATTACACTATTTATTCTTTTTTAATATCTCTTTAGCTAATTTTTCATAGCTTCTAGCACCTTTTGACATAGGATCATATATTGCTATAGGTAATCCATAGCTTGGAGCCTCACTTAATCTTACATTCCTTGGTATTACTGTTTCAAATACTCTATTTTCAAAGTATTTATTTACCTCTTTAACAACCTGATTAGATAACTTTGTTCTCGCATCATACATAGTTAGAACTGCACCTTCAATAGTTAAATTTCTATTATAATATTTTCTAACAAGTTCTATTGTTTTAAGTAATTCTCCTACTCCCTCTAACGCAAAATATTCACATTGAACTGGTATAAGAACACTATCTGATGCACTAAGCGCATTTAGTGTAATTAAACCTAGTGATGGAGGACAATCAATAAATACATAATCATAATAATCTTTTACTTTATCTAATTTATCTTTAAATCTATACTCTCTTCCTACTGCAGATACTAGTTCAACCTCTGCTCCTGCCAAACTCATGTTTGCTGGACATACATCAAGATTCTTTACCTTAACCTTTTGAATAGTATTAGATATTTCTACATTATTTATCAATACATCGTATGTCGAAAATTCGCAATTTTTACTTATTCCTAGTCCACTTGTTGCATTACCTTGTGGATCTGCATCAACAAGTAATACTTTTTTATTTTTTTTAGCTATTATTGAGCTTACATTTATTGTGGTTGTAGTCTTTCCGACTCCTCCCTTTTGATTTGCTACTGATATTATTTTTCCCAATTTTGTCCCTCCATTTCTCAGGGATAATAATATACAAAAATAGATAATATGTCAATAAAATTATATATAATTTTTATTATTTTTTTACCTTTTTTAATTTTATTTTTATTCCATATTTTATATATATGAAAATAATAAAGAGCCTTATAATGGCTCTTTACTTGGCATTCCTGCTTTTCTAGGATATTTTGATTTCGTTTCTTTTATCTTTTTAATAATTATAATATTTCTTTCATTATCATTATTAGATAAATAAAAATTATCTATCTTTTCAATTTTTCCACCTAATTCCTGTATTGCATTTTTTGCTTTATCTACTTCCTCTTTTACATTAGCACCTTTCATACAAATACATTTTCCACCAACTTTTACAAAAGGAAGCATGTATTCTGTTAATGTACTTAGATTTGCTACTGCTCTAGATACTGCCACATCATATTTTTCTCTATACATTTTATTTCTAGCAAATTCTTCTGCTCTACCATGAATTGTCTCAATATTTTTTAATCCTAATTCTTCAATAACTATATTTAAAAAATTTATTCTTTTATTAAGAGAATCTAATAATGTTATTTTTGCATCTGGTTTCATTATTTTTAAAGGAATACCAGGAAAACCAGCTCCTGTACCAATATCTATTACTTTATCATCATCATGTATATATTTAAGTACTGTTAAAGAATCCAGAAAATGCTTAATTTTAACTTCATCTGGTTCTACAATGGAAGTTAAATTAATCTTTTCATTCCATTCTAGTAATAATCTCATATATTTATCAAACTTTTCTAGTTGATTATCACTTATTTCAATATTAAATTCATTTAGTTTTTCTTTTAAATCCATATTTTTTATCCAAATATAATAAAACTATTATATAAAATCCTTTCTAATTATATTATTAATAATTATATATAATTATTTTCTATTAATTGTTTCTAAATATATTAATAAAACAGATATATCAGCTGGTGAAACTCCTGATATTCTAGATGCTTGACCTACAGATAAAGGTCTTACTTTATTTAATTTTTGTCTAGCTTCAAGCCTTAATCCCTTTATTTCTTCATAATTAATATCTTCAGGTAATTTCTTATTTTCTAATTTTTTAAATCTTCCAACTTGTTCACTTTCTAGATTAATATATCCTTCATATTTTAATGATATATTTACTTCTTCTGCTTCTTGTTTTGTTAAATTTGGTCTATTATTATCTATTTCTGATAATATATTATAGTTAAGTTCTGGTCTTTTAATAAGTTCTGAAAGTCTTACACCTGTTGTGATTGGGCTTGTATTGTTATTATTTAAGAAGTTATTTACTTCCTCAGTTGGCTTTATTATTGTACTCTTAATTCTTTCAATTTCTTTTTCAATATTTTGCTTTTTTATTAAAAATCTATTATATCTATCATCTGATATAAGTCCTATGCTATGTCCAATTTCAGTAAGTCTTAAATCTGCATTATCCTGCCTTAAAAGTAGCCTATATTCAGCTCTAGAGGTCATCATTCTATATGGTTCATTAGTTCCTTTTGTAACTATATCATCTATAAGTACTCCGATATATGCTTGAGACCTATCTAATATTAAAGGTTCTTTATTTTTTATTTCTAAAGCCGCATTAATACCTGCAATTAGCCCTTGTGAAGCAGCTTCTTCATATCCTGATGTTCCATTTATTTGTCCTGCAAAGAACATTCCTTTTATCTTTTTATGCTCTAAGGATAATTTAAGTTCTTGCGGATCTATACAATCATATTCAATAGCATATGCAGGTCTTGTAAATTCAACATGTTCCATTCCAGCAATTGACCTATACATAGCTATTTGCACATCTTCTGGTAGTGAAGAGCTCATACCTTGCACATACATTTCATCTGTTCCTCTACCTACAGGCTCAATAAATATTTGATGTCTTTCTTTATCTGCAAATCTAACTACTTTATCTTCTATTGAAGGGCAATATCTTGGCCCTGTACCATGTATTTTTCCTGAATATAATGGAGATCTATCTAGATTTTGTCTTATAATTTCATGTGTTTTAGCATTTGTATAAGTTAAATAACAATCCATTTGTTCTTCATCATTTTTTAAAGTATCATCCATTGAAAATGGTTCAATATCAGCATCTCCCTTTTGAACTTCCATCTTAGAAAAGTCTAAACTTCTTCTGTTTACTCTCGCTGGAGTACCTGTTTTAAATCTATTAATCTTTATTCCTAATCCTTTTAATACATTGGATAACTTATTTGCTGCTGCAACTCCATCTGGGCCACTTGAATAAGATACTTCTCCTATGTATATTTCTCCTTTTAAATATGTACCTGTTGCAAGTATTACTGCTTTAACTCCATATATTGCTCCAACATTTGTTTCTACAGACTTTACTTTATCATTTTCAACAGTAATATTTACTATTTCAGCCTGTTTCAAATATAAATTTTCTTGTTTTTCTAATGTATGCTTCATTTCTGCTTGATACTTTTTTCTATCAGCTTGAGCTCTTAAAGAATATACAGCAGGTCCTTTTGATTTATTAAGCATTTTTAGTTGTACATAGGTCTTATCTATGTTTTTTCCCATCTCTCCACCTAAGCAATCTATTTCTCTAACTATATGTCCTTTTGAGCTTCCTCCTATATGTGGATTACAAGGCATATTTGCTACTGCCTCTAGGCTGATAGAAAATACTAATGTTTTCATCCCCATTCTTGCACAAGCAAGTCCAGCTTCACATCCTGCATGTCCTGCACCTATAACTGCTACATCATAATCTCCAGCAAAATAACTCATAATTTCCTCCTATTTATTATACATTTTTTATATTTTTCTTTGTTAAATATGAAACTTAAACGAATACATTTGTTTCAATTTTTTTATTAATTCCTAAAATTTAGGCATTTTTTTAAATGACTTTTTATTAAAAATTTTCAAAAATCGAATCCTCTGTTTGCTTAGAAATATCGTCACTTTAACGATATTTAATCAAACAGATTTTATTTATTTTCCCAAACAGAATCTTGCAAATATTTCATTAATAATATTCTCAGAAACATTTTCTCCTGTAATTTCTCCTAATTCCTCCATTGCTTGGTTTATATATATGCTAATTATGTCAACAGGTAAATGTTTTTCTATTGTTTCTATCCCCTCTAATATATGTTTATCTGCCTTTATTATTTGATTTTTATGCCTTTCATTAGTAATAAGTATTTCATTATTGCTAGATATTTCATTTAATTCAAACATTTTCTTTATTTCACTATATAATAAATCCAAACCTATTTCTTCTTTAGCAGATATTTTAATAATTGGCTTATTTAATTCTTTTATTTCTTCTTCATTTTCTTTATTTTCACTTAAAATGTCTACTTTATTTAATAAAATTATAGCTTTTTTATCTTTTATGAGGTTCATAATTTTTCTATCATCATCATCAAAATTCGTTGAAATATCAAAAATTGCTATAACTAAATCAGCATCTTTAACTAATTTTTTACTCTTTTCAACTCCTATTTTTTCAATAGTATTATCTGTATCTCTAATACCTGCTGTATCTATAAGTTTTAAAGGAATTCCATCAATGTTTAAGTATTCTTCAATAGTATCTCTAGTTGTTCCTGCTATATCACTTACAATTGCTCTATCTTCTTTAAGCATAGTATTTAATAAAGAGGATTTTCCTGCATTTGGCTTACCAATTATAACTGTTTTAATACCATCTTTTATTATTTTACCTTTATTAAAACTATTTTCAAGATTTTTAAGCATAATATGTATATTTTTTAAGCTTTTTAAAGCCTCTTCATTAGTTACTTCTTCTGCATCATACTCTGGATAATCTATTGTAACTTCAATATTTACTGTAATATCAAGCATTTTTTTCTCTATTTCTTTAATTTTTTTAGAAAGACTTCCTTCTAGCTGATTTATTGATTCCTTTGCTTCCATTTCTGTTTTTGAATTAATTAAATCAATAATACCCTCTGCTTGAGATAGATCTATTCTTCCATTTAAAAATGCTCTTTTTGTAAATTCTCCCGGTTCTGCAAGTTCTGCTCCATTTTGCAAACATAATTCTAATATTCTTTTTTCTACAACTGTTCCACCATGAGAATTTATTTCACACATATTTTCTGTGGTATAACTTTTAGGTGCAACAAAATATGAGACTAAAACTTCATCTATTATTTCATTATTATTAGGATTAATTATGTTACCATATTTTATAGTATATCCTTTTATTTCTTTTGATTTATTTTTTGGTACAAAAATTTTATTTACTATATCGAAAGTTTGTTTTCCTGACAACCTTATTATTCCTATTCCTCCATTACCGCTTGCTGTCGATATTGCGACAATTGTTTTTTCCATCTTTTACTCCTTTCTTCTAATTCGTTTCAGAATCGTTAAATTTAAGTTTAAGTGTGTTTTAAATAAAGTTATATATTTTTATTATAAAAGTGTCTTATTTTTGATTTTAAAGCTTAGTTTTTTATTCATCTTTGATATTTTTTAATGATTTTTTTATTTATCATTTTATTTATTTAATTATTTTATTTTTTTCATTTAATTATTTATTTTTAATTTAATTTATTTATTTTTATTTAATTTATTTATTTTTTATTTAATTATTTATTTTTATTTAATTTATTTATTTTTATTTAATTTATTTATTTTTTATTTAATTTATTTATTTTTATTTAATTTATTTGTTTTTATTTAATTTTTTATTTTTATTTAATTATTTATTTTTATTTAATTATTTATTTTTATTTAATTATTTTTTATTTAATTTTTTATTTTTATTTTTTTAATTTATTTATTTAATTATTTAATTATTTAATTATTTATTTTTTATTTAATTTTTTTATTTTTATTCGATTTTTTATTTTTATTTAATTATTTATTTTTTATTTAATTATTTTATTTTTATTCAATTTTTTATTTTTATTTAATTATTTATTTTTTATATTATTTATTTTATTTTTATTTATTTTTTATTTATTTTATTTTTTATTTATTTTATTTTATTGTTAAAATTATTTAATATTATAAAAAAATCAAAGCCCT
>CALXWV010000032.1 GCA_944392515.1 uncultured Clostridia bacterium | reverse complement strand
GGACTTAATCCTTTTGCTTTTGAAGATCCTACTCAAACAGCAATTGCAATTTCAACAGTATTAAAAGGATTATATTCAGATAAAAATCCTGGAATGGAAATGGCATATAGAGAAAATCAAACATCACAAATCATAGAAAATTTAACAATTCTTTTAAGATTAATATATCCTAAAATGAATGAAGGAAAATTACCTAATATAGAGGATTTATTTAAATTATTAAATAATTTTGATTTAATCGAAAAAATGTGCAAAATTCTTGAAAGTGATCCAGAACTTGCTGAAGAATATAATATGCAAATTAGTTATTTCAAGAAAAACTTTTATAGTGATAGCCCTAATAGAGAAGAAATGCAAAAAGTAGTTTCTATACCAATTGCTCAAATCGATTCATTGCTTCGTTATCCAGGAGTAAAAAATATATTATGTAATAGAGTTAACAATATAAACTATGATGATATCTTAGCAAATGGTGGTGTTACATTAGTTTGTACAAGACGTGGTGATTTAGGTGAATCTGCTCACAAAGCTTTTGGTTTATTCTTTTTACTACTTATGCAATATTCAGTATTAAGAAGACCTGGTAGTGAAAGCACACGTATTCCCCACTTTCTATATATAGATGAATTTCCTGACTTTATATGTTCAGCAACAGAACCTATATTTACAATTTATAGAAAGTATAGAATTGGTACTGTAGTTTCTGCACAAAGTTTAGACCAACTAAAAAAACAAGGTGAAAAATTAGCAAATATTATTATTTCAAACTGTTCAAATAAAATAGTATTTGGAGATAATTCACCAGAAGATAATGAGTGGTGGTCTAAAGAAATTGGTGAAAAGAAAGAATGGGATTACTCTAATACCTATGATATATCTAAGGGTGAATATGATCCTAAATATGGAAGCATTAAATATAAATATAAGCCAAAATATCAACCTGGAAAAGTACAATCTCTTAAATTTAAGAGTTGTATGTATAAAGTAAAAGATTTAAAAGGTAAAATAGTTAATGGTACCGCTAAACTCGATTTCTTACCTTCTAAATATAAAGAAAAGCAAGATATTAAAACTTATAACTTTGCTAAGTTTACTAATGGTATTGCAGAAGGCGAAGAAAAGAAATCTAAGAAAACAAGTTTAAAAAATGTTCACTTTGAAGATGATGAATTAGAGACAGATCCAATTAAATTAGATACATCAAATACAAACTTTTTATTGAATAATGATGATGCTATAACTTATACATTTAGAAAAGGTAAAAAATCAAATAATTAATAATAAATGATTAATATTTATTATTTTAAATTAATGAAAATTAATAATAAAACCACAAATAAAGACCTCCATAATGGAGGTCTTATATTTTATCCTAATATCTTTGCTTCTACATTTTTTATTTTGTACTTGCCATTTTCTTCTACAAATTCATATAAAGATTTATCTAGCTTATCACTATTTTGTGCCATATCAGTTGTATAATAAATCTTAATTTTATCTAAGGATAAATTATTTACTATTATTTCTTTAAATACTTCTGCCATATGTTTGTCATCTTCGCAAACAAGTATAAGCTGTGGTAAATTTAAAAATCCTGAATCACCTGGTGTAAATTTAGTATAAAAGTCTTTGTATTGATTCATTCTTGTTTTTAAATCTTCTTTCCAAGAATCATTTCTTCTTATTACATCAAATACAAAATCTATTTTTCTGTTTGAATAATTAAACTTTATACTTAGTGTTGGTTTAAATATTTTACCAGTAATTTTGTCAGTAACAGGTGGTTTTAATATGTATGAATTAACATGAGTTGATTTTCTAAGGAATGCAACTATAACTTGATTGCCTGCTAATTTTTTCTTAATCATTTCAACAGGTTTTGCATTATCACTAGGTTGCCATTTACATTCTATATCACGAGATGTAAGTAAATACTTACCCATTTTTTCCATGCAATAAATTCTAAATACCCCATCACCTTCAACAGATGTGAAGTAATATCTAGTTAAAATTTTGCATTTTACTAACTGCTCTAATTTAGTATTTAATTTATCTTGAGAAGCTATATCTACATTTTTTAATCTTAATAAATAATATAGCTGTCTTGATGTTACAAATTCAAATTTGTTTACTAATTCAAGTATTTTAAAATGGATTTCTGTAAGATGACCTAAGTTCATTTTTTGAATAATTTGATTCATTGATACATATCCATCTTTTCCATCAAATACTTTAATTTCTTGTGTTCTCATTGCAAATGGAGACACTTTTGTTTTAATTTCACTATCTTCTACCATTTATTTATTCCTCCAAAAATTATTTTGTAAGATTTGAAGTATTTAATAATACTTCTATCAACAATTATAATTATAGCACATTACTTCACATAATGCAAATTTTCCGTTGGGGACGGTCCTTTTTGTAAAATATTTTACGAATAAATCCGTCCCCAACAAAAAATCTAGATAATCTTTAATTTTACTTTATGCTTTTCAGGTATAATTTTCTTTACTATTACATTTACTTTGTCTCCAAAATTATAATTAGGTTTATATTCACTCATGCCAACAAGGTTAGGTTTTAGTTCTATAAATATACCTTTATTTCCCTTAGCAGTTTCTCTAACAATCCCTTTTAATTCTTGTCCTACCTCAATACCTTTAATATTGTCTTGCCAAGAGCCTAATAATTCTTTATAACTTAAGCTAAACTTCGAATCTCTTTTGTCTATTGATTTTACTATAACAGGTATCTTTTCTCCTACTTTTAATCTTTCTTCTGGTGAACTCATCCTTGCAACAGAAATATCTTCTATATGCAATAGCCCTACAGTCCCTTCACCAATCTTTACAAAAGCTCCATATGGTTTAATATTTATAACTGTTCCATATACTTTTTTCCCAACTTCTAATTCATTAAATGACCAATTATCCTTTGTACTTTTCTTTATATCTTTTGAATCAAACTTTTTATATATCATCTTCTTTTGTTCCTCTTTAGTTTAATATTTTAATCTTATTTGTTATCTTTTTATTTATTTGTCTTAGATAATTTTAAAATATCTGATACCTCTTTTTCAGTTAAATATCTCCATTTTCCAAGACGTAAATCCTTTACACTTAAATTTGCTATTTTACTTCTATGCAAAGCTAATACTTTTTTTCCTATTGCTTCGCACATCTTTCTTATCTCTCTATTTTTACCTTCATGAATAGTAATTTGAACTCTTGACAAATTCTTTTCTTCATCTGTTTTTAGTATTTTTGCTTTAGCTTTTTTAGTAGTATATTTTTCTCCATCTACTTCTATTTCTACGCCTTTTTCTAATTTTTCTATATCTTCATTTGTTATTATTCCTGCTACAGTTACATTATATGTTTTTTCTATTTCATTACTTGGATGAGTAATTGTATTTATAAACTCACCATCATTGCTAAGCAGTAAAGCTCCAGATGTATACATATCTAATCTTCCAACTGGTACAATTCTTTCTTTTATATCTTTTACTAAATCTAAAACAGAATCTCTACCAAATTGATCTTTAGCTGTAGTAACATATCCAATAGGCTTGTTTAAAAGTATATATACCTTTTTGCTTACTTTTTTCACCTTTTGATTGTTATATTCTACTATATCTTTATCTGGATTTATTTTCGTTCCTAATTCTGTAACAACTTTACCATTAACTTTAACTAATCCTTGCGAAATTAATTCTTCACATTTTCTTCTTGATGCTATTCCATTTTCTGCAAGAAATTTTTGTAATCTTTCTTCCATGTATTTACCTTTCATTATTGTTTCAATTTAAGCATTATATTAAGTTTATTCTTTACCGTCTAATTTATTTAAAACATCTTCAAAATATTTTGGAAGTGGTGCTTCAAAATGCATTTGCTTACCTGTAATAGGATGTACAAAGTCTAAACTTGTACTATGTAACATTTGCCCATGAACATTAAATTCATTCTTTCCATTTGAATATACTTCATCACCAACCACTGGATAACCTATTTCAGCCATATGCACTCTTATTTGATGAGTTCTTCCTGTATCTATTTTTACTCTAATTAAAGTATATTTTTCATATCTTTTTACTACTTTAATATGTGTAATTGCTTCTTTTCCATCTTTTCTTACTGCCATCTTTTTTCTATCTGTATTACTTCTTCCAATTGGCATATCAATGGTTGCTGTATCTTCTGGAATAACTCCTCTAACTAAAGCAGTATAGATTTTTTTTACTTTCCTATCTTGAATTTGTTTGCTTAAGCTAATATGTGCTTTATCATTTTTAGCAATTACAATTAACCCAGATGTATCTTTATCTAACCTATGAACAATTCCGGGTCTTATTTCTCCTCCTATACCAGATAAATTACCCTTGCAATGATTTAAAACTGCATTTACTAAAGTACCATCTAAATTGCCATTTCCAGGATGAACAACCATACCTTTTTGTTTATTTACAACTAAAATATCATCATCTTCATATACTATATCTAATGGTATATCTTGAGCCTCTAAATTAGTTTCTTTTGGTTCTAATATTTCTATTTCAACTCTGTCACCTAATTTAGTCTTATATGAAGCTTTAGGTAATTTACCATTTACTAAAACTTGTCCATTTTCTATTAATTTTTGTGCCATACTTCTAGAAAAGTCTAAATCAAGGCTTGCTATATACATATCAAGCCTTTGATTTATATTTTGTTCAGTTACATCAAATTGTTTTTTCATCTTTATACTCTTTCATAAAAATATCTTTTTATTCATCTAATACTCTTTCATATATTATAAAGTCATCATCTTTATAAATCTTTTTATAACCATCATCACGAGAAAGAAGCATGTTTAATTTTGTATTAGTTTTTGTCATAACATGAGTAATATCATACTCATCAAATTTTGTATCATAATATGTTGCAATGCTAGATATATTCATAAAATCTGAAAATATATCTTGTCCAACATATTTTCCATCTTCGCCCTTTTCTCCATTAAATTCAGGTGTATATAAATCACATCTAGAATCTATAAAAACCGGTATATCTTCGAATAATAAATAGCTTCCATAATTATATTCATTAAACATTCTAATATTTTTATAGTCTAAATTTTCTTTAATCCACTTTGCAGCTTCTACTGGATATGAACTTGTGTCAACATATGGTTGATTTTGATTAGGAATAAATACAAAATAACTTATAGAAAATATGAATAATATTGTAAGTACTTCTCCTATTGTTGATGTCATAAAATTCATAACTTCTTTTGTGCCCTTTTTATCATATTTTTCTATTAATTCTGTTATTATTCTTGCAAATACAATTCCTCCAAATAGTACTAGCATTGATACCTGTCTTCTACTCATTAATGCTAAGAAGGTTAGTCCTGCTAAGAAAAATAAGTCTCTTAAACGTATTTTTGAATCTGTAAATATTAATATTGCAATAACAAGTGTTAGACAGAATAATGTAGATTTACTATCTATTAATGTTAGTGGCAAATGTTCACTAATACTTGCTGTTGTATTACCTTCCATTATTTTTAATGTATAAGTATATGGCATATCTCCTATAGGAGTAATAAGTCCTGTAAATATGCATATAAACATAATTAATATTAACCATTTAACTCTATCAATTTTTTCTATTTTTAGTTTAAAAGGTCTCTTCCTTTTTTCAGTTCTTTTAGCTAGTATTGTTTCAAATTTAGCATTATTTTCTTCTTGAAGTTTAGTAAGTCTCGCAATTTGTGATTGATATTTGGTTACATCCTCTTTATTTGCTTTTTTTAGAATTTGATTTAGTCTCTTTATTCTTAAATTTATAACCCATTTATAGATGTTATGAATTATATGAGCATCTATAATTATTCTTATAATATATTCTCCCACATATGGCATAAAAAGTACAAAGTAAAATGGCCACACTGCTGAATGTAGATTTGCAATTAATATTGGTATAATTATTTGCCCTACTGCATATCTCTTTTTTCCACTTTCTAAGAATTTTTCTATAAATAAAACTGTAAGTACAAATAATACAAATGTAACTAATTGGGCTCTAGCTGCTATATAATTTCCCATTAAATACATTTGTCCTAAAGCTATTATAAATGATACTAGTGAATTTTTTGTAACTTTCTTTAATGTAAAATATAAAAGTATGCCCAATGCACAAGATAAAACAATAGTTGATACATAAAGAGCTGTCCATCCACCTAAGAAATCAAATATAATAGACATTATAACATCATATAGCCAGTGTGGATAAGTATATGGTAAATCAATAAATGAAAAATGATCCTGCCCATCTATTCCATATTCTCTAATGCCTTGTCCCACTTTTATTGTATAGAATGTATCATTTTGTAATGTCCTAGGTGTAAGTGCAATACAAAATATTGCAATACAAAATATTGCTAAAATATTAAATGCTATATTTAACATCTTCTTATCTTTATCTGTCATTTGTTTTTTCTTCGTATTTTCTTTTTTTGTTTTTTCCATATTTATTCCTTAATTTAAAAATATTTAGGTTTATTTTTGGCTTACCCATAGCCCTTATTATATTAGGCGGAAAAGTAAAATCTTCCACCTTTTATTATTTAACAACAATATTATAAATTTTATTAGGTACATATATTTCTTTAACAATTTCTTTACCTTCTAATAAGCTCTTTACTCTTTCATTTGCCTTTACTGCTTTTTCTACTTCTTCTTTTGGTAAATCCTTAGCAATTTTAATAGTTGCTCTTAGTTTACCATTAAATTGTATTGGTAGTTCTATTGTATCATCTTGAATTTTAGCTTCATCATATGTTGGCCAAGCTTCATAGCTAATAGTAGCATTATTTCCTAATCTATTCCATAGTTCTTCAGTAATATGTGGTGCAACTGGATTTAATAATTTTAAAAATCCTTCTGCATAATTTTTAGGAACGACGTTTTCTTTCATACAATTATTTACGAAAATCATCATTTGAGCAATTGCTGTATTAAAGTCCATATTTTCATAGTCTTTAGATACTTTCATTACAGTATAATTGTATGTTTTGTCTAGTTTTGGATTCTCTTTATCCACAACTTTACCACTTTCAGTGTATAATCTCCAAACCCTGTCTAAGAACTTTTTAGAACCATCTATTCCATTTGGATCCCATGGTTTTGCACTATCTATAGGTCCCATAAACATTTCATATACTCTAAGTGCGTCTGCTCCATATTCTTTGACCATATCATCTGGATTAATTACATTTCCTTTGGATTTACTCATTTTCTCGCCATTTGAGCCTAGTATCATACCTTGATGGCGTAGTTTTGCAAATGGTTCTTTAACAGGTGACAAACCTTTGTTATATAAATAGTTATTCCAAAATCTTGAATATAGTAAATGTCCTACTGCATGTTCTGGTCCACCCATATAAAGGTCTACTGGCATCCAATGTTTTAATAATTCTGGATTTGCTAATTCTTTATCATTATTTGGATCAATATATCTTAAGAAATACCAACTTGAACCAGCAGATCCAGGCATTGTGCTTGTTTCTCTTCTAGCTTTTTTACCTTCAAAAGTTGTATTTACCCAATCTGTTGCTTTATCTAGAGGAGAAGCACCATTTTTTGAAGGCTTATAATCTTCAAGTTCTGGTAATATTAAAGGTAAATCCTCGTCTGCTAATACATGAATTTCATTATCTTCTGTAAATACTATTGGAATTGGTTCACCCCAATAACGTTGTCTAGCAAAAATCCATTCACGTATTTTATAATTAACTTTTTTATGACCTATTTTCTTTTCTTCTAACCAATTTGTAATTTTTTCAATTGCATCTTTTTGGTTAAGTCCATTTAAGAAATCTGAATTTATATGAACTCCATCTCCAGTATATGCTTCTTTAGAGATATCTCCTCCTTCTAGAACTGGTATAATTTCTATTCCAAATTTAGAAGCAAATTCATAATCTCTTGTATCATGTGCTGGAACTGCCATAATAGCACCAGTGCCATATGTCATAAGTACATAATCTGAAATCCAAATAGGTATTTTTTTGTTATTTACAGGGTTAATAGCATAACTACCTGTAAATGCACCTGTTTTTTCTTTATTAAGTTCTGTTCTTTCTAAGTCTGATTTAGAAGCAGCCTTTTTTATATATTCTTCAACTTCTTCTTTATGTTCATCAGTTGTTATTTTCTTAACTAATGGATGTTCAGGAGAAAGTACACAATATGTTGCTCCAAATAAAGTATCTGGTCTAGTTGTAAATACAGTAAATGTTTCTTCTGTGCCATCTACTTTAAATGTTACTTCTGCGCCAGTAGATTTACCAATCCAGTTTCTTTGCATATCTTTAGTAGATTCTGGCCAATCAACTTCATCTAATCCTTTAAGTAATATTTCAGCATATTTAGGAATATCCATTACCCACTGTTTCATATTTTTTCTAACAACAGGGAATCCTCCTCTTTCACTCTTGCCATCAATTACTTCATCATTAGAAAGTACAGTTCCTAATTCTTCACACCAATTAACAGGCATATCTACTAATTTTACTAATCCATCTAAATATAATTGTTTAAAAATCCATTGAGTCCATTTATAAAAACTTGGATCACATGTAGATATTTCTTTACTCCAGTCAAAAGAAAAGCCTAACATCTTAAGTTGTCTTTTAAAAGTTGCTATATTCTTCTTAGTAAAACCTTCTGGATGATTACCTGTTTTTATAGCATATTGTTCTGCTGGAAGCCCAAACGCATCCCATCCCATTGGATGAAGTACATTATATCCTTGCATTCTCTTCATTCTGCTAATTATATCTGTTGCAGTGTAACCTTCTGGATGTCCAACATGAAGTCCTTGACCTGATGGATAAGGGAACATATCTAGAGCATAATATTTAGGCTTTGAAAAATCCCATACATCAGTTTTAAATGTCTCATGCTCGTCCCAATATTTTTGCCACTTAGGTTCTATCTCTCTAAAGTTATACATATTTATTCTTCCTTTCCTTGTTTCCGTAATATTTTATGGAAATATTATACTACAATAATATAAAAAAATCTATACTTTTTTGCTTAAAGTGTAGATAAAAAGTATTATAATTTTTAGTTTAAATCTTTATTTTTTTGAAAATATGTGATAGAATAATGTCGAAATTTGACATACTTAGGAGGAAATTAAAATGAAATTTAATAAATGTGTACGTTGTGGATGTTTTTTTGCTTCAAGTGATGATGTTTGTCCAAGTTGTAAATCAAAAGATGAAGTTGATAAACATACTTTAAAAAATTATTTAGATAATATTGATGCACCTTTATCACTTGATAGTTTATCTTTTAATTCTGGAGTTGAATTAAAAAATATTAATAGATATATGGAAAGTAAAGAATTTTCAAGTTACAAGAAAATGCTCGGAAATGATGGATTTGAAAATGTAAAAATTAGCTTATAGTTTTAGAAAAATTTATATACAAAAACGCCAATATATTTTGCTATATTGGCATTTTTTATGATCTTTTATTTTATCTTTTAGTTATTTTTTTATTAATTTTATTTTAAATTATTTTATTTTTCCAATTATTCTTTTTAATCTTAAGCTATTTAATGTAACAGTTATACTACTTATTGTCATAGCAAGTGATGCCATCATTGGGTTTATACTTATTCCTATTGGAGCAAATAAGCCTATTGCAATAGGAAGCATACATAAGTTATAGAAAAATGCCCAGAATAAGTTTTCTTTAATATTTCTAATAGTTTTCTTACTTATTTCTATTAAATCTACAATTTTCTCTATATTGTCATTCATTAATACTACATTACTACTATCCATTGCAACATCTGTTCCGCTTCCAACTGAAACTCCAATATCTGCTTTAACTAAGCTTACACTATCATTTATTCCATCACCACACATCATTACTAAGCCATTATCTTTTTTCAAGTTTTCAATTGTTTTTGCTTTATCTTCAGGCATTACTCCTGCTATTACGTTGTCTATTCCAATAATTTTAGCAATTGATTTTGCAGTTTCTTCATTGTCTCCTGTAAGCATTATTACATTCATTCCTAATTCTTTTAATTTAGAAATTACATCTTTTGCATTTTCTTTAACATTATCTTTTACTCCTAAGAGTGCTAATACATTATTTTCTTTTGCTACAAATAAAATACTATTTCCTTTTTGTTGTAATTCTTCTTCATCTTTTAAAATTTCATCACTTATCTTTATATTATTTTCGTCCATTAGTTTTTTGTTACCTATAATATATTTTTCTTCATTATATAATGCTGTAACACCTAAGCCAGATAAATTTTTAAATTCTTTTACCTTTTCTAATGTTATTTTTCTTTCTTTAGCATCTAAAACAATCCCTTTAGCTATAGGATGTTCAGACTTGGCTTCAATGCTTGAAACTATCTTTATAATATCATTTTCTTTTAATTCTGAATAATTATATATTTTAGATATACTAAGCTTACCTTTTGTAAGAGTTCCTGTTTTATCAAATAAAATTGTTTTTACTTTATGTGCATTTTCTAATGCCTCACTACTTTTTATTAATATTCCTTTTTTACTTGCTTCTCCTGATGCGATTACTATTGATAATGGTGTAGCTAATCCTAAACTGCATGGACATGCTACAACAAGTACTGATATAAATGTATTAATTGCTTTGCTAAAATCTTTGCTAATTGCAAGCCAAGCTATTCCAGATAATATAGCAATTATGATTATTGCTGGTACAAAAATGCTACTAATTTTATCTGTTATTTTAGCAATTGGTGCTTTTGTAGAAGTAGCTTCTACTACTAATTTAACTATTTCTGATACTGTTGAATCTTTTCCTATTTTTTCAGCTCTATATTCAATAGTTCCATCATAATTAATACTACCTGCAATTACTTTTTTGCCCTTTTCTTTTTTTACTGGCATACTTTCACCAGTTATAAAAGATTCATCAATATGAGTTGTTCCTTCAATAATTTCACCATCTACTGCTATTTTTTCACCAGGTTTGCAAACTACTATATCTCCTTTTACTATTTCATCAATAGTAACTTGCTCCTGTTTTCCATCCTTAAGTATTGTTGCATGTTTTGGTGTTATCATCATAAGCTGACTAATAGCTTCTTTAGTTTTATCTTTATTCCTATTTTCAATATATTTTCCTATTTTTATAAAGAAAATAATTATAACAGCTGATTCATAATATAAATTATTTACATAGCTTGTATTTCCTTTTAAAATCATAAAAGTTCCATATAAACTATAAATTATACTACTAAATACACCTAAACCCACTAATGTGTCCATGTTAGGCGATTTATGCACTAGATTTTTGTATCCATTTTTTAATATATCAAATCCAAAAATGCAAGATACTATAGATAAAACAAGAAGTGATATTGCAAAATTTACTGGATTATGGTGCATATCTAAAAAAGGAATAGATGGCATACCTATCATATGACCCATCGAAATATATAAAGTTATAACTGCCAAGATTCCTAAAGCTATTAATTTATATTTTTGATTATTTTGCTTTTTTTCTTCCTTTTGAAAATTATCTATTCCTAAGCTTTCAAATCCAGCTTTTTGAACAAATTTTTTTATTTGTTCTATAGAAAGCACATTTTCATCATACTGAATATTTGCATTATTCATTACCAAATTAACAGATGCACTTTCTATTCCATCTTGTCTATTTAAAAACTTTTCTAGACCACTTGAACACGCACTACAAGTCATACCACCTATTTTTAGTAAAATTTTTTTCATAATAAATTATGCTCATTATATAATGAGATATCTCCTTTCAATATTATTCTTTTGCTTCAAATCCTGCATCAGAAATTGCTTGTTTTATATCATCTAATTCTATTTCATTTTCATCATATTCTATTTCTGCATTTTTATTCTCTAGGCTTACTTTTGCCATACTTACTCCATCTAATGCTTGTAATACTTTTGTTAATCTATTACTACATCCTTCACAATGCATTCCTTCAATTCCTAATATAATTTTTTTCATAATAACCTCCTTTTTCTGTACTTATTTATATACCCTATCAGAGATAATTGTCAATTATTTTTCAGTTCATTTTGAAACTTAAAATTATTTTTGTAAAATATACATATTTTTATTTTTTTGGTGTATACTATTAATGAAATATCGCTATAATATTTTATGAAAGGAGATTCGCTTAAAAAACGAAAATTTAATTATGGAAATATTTAATAATGAAACTAAAGATTTTATTAGCAATTTAATTGAAGAAAAATTATCTATTTTAAAAGGAAATAAAGATTTTAAAGAAAAATATGCTAGGCTAAGTGATGCAATGGATGAATTAGAAAAAACTCTTTCTAAAAATCAAAAAGAATTATTTGATGAAATTGTAAAATTATTTTATGACACTGAAAAATATTATTTTACTCTTAGTTATTCTTTAGGAATAAAATATGGTGAGGATTTAAAAAAATTGTAGGTTTTGTCATATAATTGAAAGTTAAAGGTATAGGCTAGTAATTTTACTAGCCTTGGTTTTCTAACTGTTAAATTACTCATTTTTTTACTTAGATAGAAAATAATCTATAAAATATAGTATGCTTTCTTTATCTCTTTTGCTTAATTTCTTAAATTTTTCATCATAGATTTTAATCATATTTTTAGTATCCTCATCTAGCAAATCATATAGAATAACATCTGGAGTAATTTTGTAGGCATTACATAGTTT
This sequence comes from uncultured Clostridia bacterium, assembly GCA_944392515.1. Lineage (GTDB taxonomy): Bacteria > Bacillota > Clostridia > TANB77 > CAG-508 > CAG-793. Next base: position 4,511 of record CALXWV010000032.1, on the reverse strand, counting down.
TAATAATGTATCTATGCTTCCTTTAGTAAAGCCTCTTTCTAGCTGACTAATATGTCTAGGTTCTAAACCTGTTAGTTCTGATACTTCATTTTGTGTCATATTATTTTTTAGTCTATACTCTTGAAATACTTTTCCTATATGCACACTGATATTATTTTTATCCATCATCTTCCCTTCCTTTAATATTAATATAAACTTTTATTATATTTTTTAGAATGATTTTATTTTTGAATAAAGTCATATTTAAAATGATTAAATTATTTATTTATCCAAAATAAAAACACGATTAAGTTTTCAAGCTTAACCGTGCTTTTATATATTTTTACTTTAGTTTTGGATTTTTTATTTAATATCATAAAGTGGCATACCTAATACTTCATTTGCTTTTCTCTCATCATTTGCATGTACATAACCTAGAGTTTCACCTTTTTGAACTTTATCTCCAACCTTTTTATTAAATACAAATCCAACCTCTTTTTGAATATCATCTTCCTTTTTCATTCTTCCTGCACCTAAATATACTGAAAGTTTGCCTATTGTTAGTGCATCTAACTTATCTATTATACCTGTCTTATCTGCTATAATTGGTAAAATAAACTTTGCTTTAGAAAATTTATCTGTATTTTCTATATAAGATATATCTCCACCTTGATTTTGTACTAATTGCACAAACTTATCATATCCTTTTCCATTGCTTAAGTTTTCTAATATCTTTCCTTTTGCTTCTTCTATGCTATTTGCCTTTCCTGCAAGTATAAGCATATTACTTCCTAATTCAGTTATTATATTTTTTACATCTTCTGGTAAATATTTTCCTTTAAGAATATCTATAGCTTCAATAACTTCAAGTATGTTTCCTACACTATGTCCTACTGGCTGATTCATGTCCGTAATAATGCATTTTGTTTCTTTATTTGCAAGTTCACCTATTTTTGTCATTACTCTTGCTAGTTCTTTTGCACTTTCAATACTTTTCATAAATGCACCGCTTCCACAAGTAACGTCAATAACTATTTTATTAGCTCCTGATGCTATTTTTTTACTCATAATACTTGATGCAATAAGAGGTATACTTTCAGTACAACTTATTGTATCTCTTAAACTGTATAATTTTTTATCTGCTGGAGCTAAATTTAAAGTTTGACCTATTAAACTAATACCTACTTTTTTAACATTATCTATAAATTTATCTACTGGTACATTAGTATTATATCCTGGAATAGATTCTAACTTATCTATTGTGCCTCCTGTAAATCCTAATCCTCTACCAGACATTTTAGCTACAGGAATACCAAGAGATGCAATTATAGGCATTAATATTAATGTTATTTTATCTCCTACTCCTCCTGTACTATGCTTATCTACAACTTCTCCTAAACTAGATAAGTCTAGCACATCTCCAGAATATGCCATAGCAAGTGTTAAATCTGTTATTTCTCTTTCATTCATTCCATTAATATATATTGCCATAACTAATGCAGATGCTTGATAATCTGTAATCATGCCTTCAGTATATCCTTTTACAAAATATTCAATTTCTTCTTTAGTTAATTCATTTTTATCTCTCTTTTTTGCTATTATATCTAAAATATTCATATTCACTCCTTTTTTCATTTTTTGGACGGACCTTTTTGAAAAATAATAATAATATTTTACGTTGGGGACGGACCTTTTCGTAAAATATTGCTAATTTTTTATTATTTTATATTACTTTTTACAAAAAGGTCCGTCCCCAACGTAAAATTTATATAAAATGTGTTATAAAACTTTTCCTATGTAATGGACATGGCCCATATTTTTTTATCGCTTCTATATGTTTTGCTGTTCCATATCCTTTATGAGCACTAAAGCCATACTCAGGATATATTTTATCCCATTCTTCCATTATTCTATCCCTGGTTACTTTTGCTAAAATTGAAGCAGCAGAAATAGAATAACAAGTTGCATCTCCTTTTATAATTGATTCATAAGTTATTCCAAAGGTATCTATTTCTCTTAATGCATCGACTATTACAATATCTGGTTTTGCCTTTAGCTTATCTATTACTTGACCAAGAGCTTCATGTAATCCTTTTTTAGTTGCATTTAAAATGTTAATCTCATCAATAACTTCTTGTGGCACTATTCCAATACCATAAGCAAGTGCAGTATCTTTTATTTCATCAAACAATAAATCTCTTCTTTTGGAAGTTACTTTTTTTGAGTCATTCATAAATTCTAATTTAGAATCTCTAGGCATTACAACTGCACCTACTACTACTGGTCCCGCAAGAGGTCCTCTACCAGCTTCATCTATTCCACAAATATATTTTAGTCCTTCATTATATAAATTTTCTTCATATTTTTTTAAATTATTTAGTCTTTCTTCTTCTTTTTCCTTCATATATTTTTCCCTTATTATTATTTATATATTAGTTTTACTTTAGTCTAGTTTGTATAAAATTTCTTCACTGTTTTCTACTGTATACCCTTTTGTTATATATACTGCATTTTCTTCATAATTAACTACATAATATGAATTTTCTTCATTTTTTATATCTAGTTCCATTGAACTTAAATCATCATTACTAATCGCATAATATTTATCCAATTTACTTGCATCAATTATATTTTTATTTAAAAACTCAGATATAATACTATCATCTTTCATATCTGAAAGTTTTGTTCCTTTTAATTGATCTTCATTATTATTTACTTTACAAGTTTCTTCTAAAATTTTGCACTTACCTTGTATTAATAACATATTAGCTCTTATATCTTCTATTTTTTGTTTATCTGCAAAATTTATAATGAATTTGTATGCAAATACACCGATTAAAATTATAATTAATACAGAGATAATTATTGCAATTATTCCCATTCCGTTTTCTTTATTCATGTTCATTTTCCTCTCTAATTATTTGTGTAAGTATATCATAGATTTTATAAAAAGTTAATAAAATGTAACATCTTTTTCACAATTTTTTCACAATTGGGTTGTATCATATATATAAATTAAGTTAATATATACTTATAATATATATAATAAAAGTTAGAAAGGAATGGATTTTAAAAATGGAAAATCAAAATAATAATTTTATCAATACAAATGCAACTGAAACCAATTCATCAAATGGTTTTAAATCAGCTAAACCAAATAAAGGAACAAAACCTCAAAAAGAAAAAAAACAAAATTCTGGTTCAGGTTTTGGAAAAACAGTAATCTTGCCTTTTGTTAGCGGAATTATAGGTGCTACACTAGTTATGGGATTTTGCTTTAGCATACCTCAAATTAAAAGTGAAATTTTAGGTAATGGAAGTTCTACTTTGAAAGACAACAATTCAAATATTGATTATAATAATGTAAACTTAAATTTAGTATCTTTATCTAATATATCAGATACTGGTGTATACGTAGCACAAAAAGTTTTACCATCAATAGTAGGTATTAACGTAGAATACTCAGTAAGTTCTATATTCTCTCGTAATCAATCTACTGCTACTGCTGAAGGCTCTGGTGTAATTATTAGTGATGATGGATATATTTTAACTAATAACCACGTAATTGACTCTTCAAGTTCAAGTTCTTATTATGAAGTTGGAGATGCTAGTAAAATTACAGTATATTTATATAATGATGAAACACCTTATGAAGCAAAAATAATTGGTACTGATGCTCAAACTGATTTAGCAGTTATTAAAATAGATAAAACAGGTTTAACTGCAGCAGAACTTGGAGATTCAGATACTGTTCAGGTTGGTGAATGGTGTATGTCTATTGGAAATCCTTTAGGAATGAGGAGTACAGTTTGTCAAGGATCAATTAGTGCTTTAAATAGGGAAATAACTGATTCAGATGGTAAAACATATAACGTTTTACAAACTGATGCTGCTATTAATGAAGGAAATAGTGGTGGTGCTTTAGTTAACAGTAAAGGCCAAGTTATAGGAATAAATACATTAAAAGCATCTGGTGAAGGTGTTGAAGGCTTAGGATTTGCTATACCAATAAATGATACTAAAGACATTTATTCAGATTTAATTCAATATAACAAAGTAAAAAGGCCATATATAGGAATTACTGGAAGTGATATTACTGAAGATACAGTTAAAGCTAATCCAACATATGATTTAAAAGTTGGTGCTTATGTAAGAGGTGTTGAAGATTATTCTCCTGCTGAAAAAGCTGGGCTTAAAATCGGTGACATTATCATTGAAGCCGATGGTCAAAAAGTTGAAAGTATGGATGATTTAAATAAAATCAAAAATAGCCATCAAATTGGTGATAAAATGACATTAAAAATATATAGGAATGGTGAAGAAAAAACTGTAGAATTAACTTTAGCAGAACAACCTTAGTAAATTTTTACTTTTGGGACGGACCTTTTTGAAAAATCTCTTTAGGATTTTACAAAAAGGTCCGTCCCCATCGTAAAATTTTTTCAATTGTATCACATTGAGTTCACAAAATGGACAAATTTTGTGATTATAATATAAGCATAATCAGTAATTAAGTTACTCCGATTACTGAT
>CALXWV010000031.1 GCA_944392515.1 uncultured Clostridia bacterium | reverse complement strand
AATTATAAATTTCTTTATACTTTGTTCATTTTTTTGTATCATTTAATTTTAAATATATTTTTTCTTTTAAGTCATATTCTTTATTGCAATTATACAACATTATCCATAAATAAATTACTACTAAGAGTATCGCTATATTTTTATAGTAAAGTATTAAAATACTAGATATCATTGTAAGTAAAATTACATTTATATTTGTAACAGTCTTTGTGTATGAATAGCTCTCTCTTAATCCTATTAATATATGTATAATTCCCTGTAAAATTCTTCCTCCATCTAATGGGTATATTGGTATTAAATTGAATAATATGAGTAGAATATTTGCATAAATACCATTTTGATACCAACTTATATAATTTTTAAACAGACATAATATTATAATGCATAAAATGTTAGTAAAAGGTCCTGCAAAAGCAATTATTATCTTTTTAATTGTTAGTTTATTTCCTTTTTTTATTTTTATATTATAATCATCACATTTTACTTTAAAGCCTAATTTAAATCCAAATGGAATTATACTTATTGATTGTGGCTTAAATCTCAGTAGTATTCCACATAATAAATGACCTATTTCATGTATTAATGCAAATAGCATTAATATAGCATATATTTTAATATTTCTAGTAATTAAAAATATTATTATAATTGCAAATATTTTAAAATCTATCTTTATCTGCATAAACATTTTTGTATAAATTAATTTATACAAATCTCCTTTCTTATGTTTTTCTTTTTTAACAGTTTATTTATACATTTTTATTCTTTTATAATTTATTTTTAAATTTCTATTATTGATTCAGGATTCACAGTTCTACCTTCTCTACTTATTTCAAAATGCAAATGTGGACCTGTTGTTCTTCCTGTGTTACCTACTTCTGCTATTTTTTGACCCTGAGTTACATAGTCACCTTGATTAACGCATATTACACTACAATGCGCATATAAAGTACTTACTTCTCCATTAGTTATCTTTACATGATTTCCATAGTCTCCATAACTTGAAACTAGCTCTACTGTCCCTTCCATAGCAGCAATTATTTCAGTTCCTTCATTTGCTCCTATATCTACACCTGCGTGATTAGCTGAAATAATATCTGTTGGAGTTCTAGGTCCATAACCAGATGTAACAGTTCCTTTAAGTGGTACAATTATTGATGCATTTTCCTTAATATACGCTATATCTTGCTCATCTTGGCTTAAAGTAATATTTTCATCACTTCCACCTACTCCTACTGTTTCATTTGTATTTTCTTCTATAACTTCATTTTCTACTATACTGTTTTCAGTATTTGTTTCATTAGATGCATTAATACTTTCATTATTTATAGTTTCATCTACTCCTTGTAAATTTTTGTCTGTATTATTAATAAAACCATTATACCAATCTGTAACAGATTTTAAATTATTATTTAATTCCGAGTATAATTGCTCTATTTTTATATCTGCCCCGAGTACTGGCCTTATATTATCTATAATTGAATTTTTGTTTTGCACTAAAAAGTAAGCTAAGCCAAATATACACATACTTACAACTGTTTGAATAAATACCTTAGTAAGAATAGACATCTTTTTTTTAGTATTTGTTACATTAATATTTCTTGCTGAAATAGTTCCTTTTCTTCTTCCTGCAATCTCCTCTGCTCGTCTTATTCTATCTTGTTCACTAATTATTCTTTCCATCTACTTTTTCCCTTGATAAAATTTAGGTTTTTGGGATTACCTATAACCGCTCTTGTTATATTTTTAAACAGTAAACTAATAAAAAAACTTTTTAATTAGTCTTTTAAAATATATGACTAATCAAAAAGTTTTATACTTTATTTATAATTTTTTTACTAAAACACTATTATTAATGCTGTAATAGTAACTAATGCTAAAAGTATCTTCCAAGCTAAATTAAATCTTTTTAATTTTTTACATTCTTTTTCTAGCTCTCGAATTTTTCTCTTATTTTTACTTTCATCTTTATACTTTTCTTCACATTTTTCTAGTATTTTCTCAGCTTTATTTATTATATATTTTTTATTTAAATCTCCCATAAGTTTATCTCCTTTGTTCAATAACTTCATTTTATAAAATTATTGCCACTTATGGAATTTTTATACTTACTTATATAATTTTTACTTTCATAATTTTATCTTCCATACCTTCTATTTGGATTTGCTTATCTAAAAGTTCTTGAGGAGTATCTTCGCTCATCCCATTATATAGCTCTTTATCATTTTCCCAAACAGAAATATGTAATAACTTAAATTCTTTTATTGTCATTTTTAGTTTCCTTTTCTTCAACACCTGTTGCAACAACTGTAACAATTACATTGTCTCCTAAATCTTCATCTATAACTGTTCCAAATATAACATTTGCATCAGGGCTTACCTTTTCTCCAATTAAACTTGCACTTTTATTAATGTCTTCTAGGCTTATATCTTCACTACCTTTTATATTGAATATAACTCCTTTAGCTCCATCTATACCTGTTTCTGTAAGTGGATTATTTAAAGCATTAAGTGTAGCTTCAACTATTTTGTTTTCGCCACTTGATTTACCTATACCCATATAAGAAAAACCTGTATATCCAAGTATTGTTTTTACATCAGCAAAATCAACATTTATTGTTCCAACAGAATTTATAATATCTGTAATAGATTGAATTCCTTGTTTTAATATATCATCTGTCATTTTGAAAGCATTTAATATTGATACATTACTTTCTGTATTCTTTAAAAGTTTATCGTTTGAAATAACTATTAATGCATTTACATTTGGTTTTAATTTATCTATACCTAGATTTGCTCTAACACTTCTAAGTTTGCCTTCAAATGCAAATGGTTTAGTTACTATCCCAATTGTTAGTATACCTCTTTTTTTAGCTTCTTCAGCAATTACTGGTATAGCACCTGTTCCAGTGCCTCCTCCCATTCCAGCTGTAACAAATAAAAGATCTGTTCCATCTAAAATTTTGTCTATATCATCTATACTTTCTTTTGCTGCTTTTTCTCCTACTTCTGGGTTAGCTCCTGCACCTAAACCTTGTGCTATTTCTTTTCCTATTTGTAAAGTTTTGCAACCATTAGTATTTGCTCTTTCTAATATTCCTTTTTCTGTATTTACTAATATATATTCTACTCCATCAACATCTGATACAATCATTTGGTTTACAGCATTGTTTCCGCCTCCACCAACACCTATAACTTTTATTTTTATTAAGTCCTTTGTTCTCTTTACTGGTTCGTGGTCTATCACAATTATTTCCTCCTTGTAAAATTGTATTTATATTATACTATATTTCTGGCATTTTTCAAGTATCTTAGAAATAAAATAATACAAAAATCCTAAGAATACACAATTCTTAGGATTCATTATTAAATTTTAATTTTTATATTAATCTATTTTTTCTATATCTATTCTTGCTCTAGGATAAGTTATTTCTTCAATTGTAAAAATTCCTATACTTAATGTGTCTCCAGCATTTAATTTTAATATTACTGTACTAGAATAAGTAATCCTATTAGTAAAAGTATCTTTTAATATTGGTGTTTCATTTTGTGTATCATCAAGTGGCTGACCATTAACTAATAATATACAGTTGAAGTTTAAAGTTCCAGTAGAACTTCTTTCTCCATATACTTGATAAGATATTTGATAAATACCTGACTCATTTATATTTATATTTTCACTACCCACAGTATGAGTCATAGCAGGACCTATTTCTATTTCATTTTTACTAAATTTAATTACTGTTGGACCAACAGCTGTATTATCTCCAGGTACTGCTATTGTAGATAATATGCTTTTTTGCTCAGTTGGAATTCCAGTTACTATCACTATTACTATTGTTATAATTAATATTGCTATTACAATAATGAATGGCAATATATTTATTTTGCAACATTCGCATTTGCATTTACAATTCATTTTATATTCCTCCTACTATATAGTATGAGGTATAAAAAATTTTGCTAAAATAAATTAATAAAAAACATACCTATTATTAGATTATCTAATATAGATATGTTTTTATTTTTACGCACTTTTTAATTCTAATCTTAATTTATCAGCTATCATTGCTATAAATTCACTGTTTGTTGGTTTTCCTTTATCTGCTGATACAGTATAACCAAATATACTTTCAGTAACTTTAGGATCACCTCTTCCCCATGCAACTTCAATTGCATGACGAATTGCCCTTTCTACCCTAGAAGGAGTTGTTTTATATTTATTTGCTATATCTGGGTATAATAATTTTGTTACTTGATTAATCATTTCTACGTTCTTAACAGACATTATTATTGCTTCTCTTAAGAATTGATATCCTTTTATATGTGCAGGAACACCAACTTCATGAATAATATTTGTAACTGCCGCTTCTAAATCATTTTTATTGCTTTCTTCATATTTTTTAAGTGTAATATATGGTGATTTTATTTCGTGATTTATTATTATATCTTTTAAACTTTCTGGATTATCATTTTTTATTTCTTTTATTCTTTGTGTAAGTAATTCAATGTCAAAAGGTTTTACTATATAGTAGTCTGCTCCTAAAGCTATTGCTTTTTGTGTTATTTTATCTTGACCAACTGCTGAAACCATTATTTTTGTCGGATTATTTTCCAATTTAGTTTTGTTAAGCTTTTCTAGTACTCCTATACCATCTAAATGTGGCATTATTACATCAAGTAATAGTACATCAGGCTTTAGCCTAATTACATTAGAATATGCCTCTTCTCCATCCCTGGCAATTCCCACGATTTCCATTTGTTCATCATTAGCTAAATAATTTTTTAAAGTCATTCCAAATTCATAGTTATCATCTGCTATTAGCACCTTAATTTTGTCACTCACTACTTTTACCTCCTAATTCATTCTTTTGTAAAATTTTACCACTTCATTATATACAATTATACAAAATAGTGCAATAGTTTTTTACCATATTTTTGAAATTTCTATTAATTTTGATTCAATATTCTTAATACTTATAATTTTTATATTTTCTTTTCCTAGTTCTTCTTTTGATTTTATAGTAGATTCTAAATATAAATTAATATTTTCTTTATATTCAGTATCTACTATATTTATATTTAATTTTTTACAAATATATTGAATTTCTTTTAAATTATTATAATTAATCTGTATTTCATACCTTATTCCATAATCTTTCTGTACTATTTTAGCATTATTTATAGCTTTTTGTGCCACTTCTGTATATGCTCTAACTAACCCTCCAGTACCTAATAATATGCCTCCAAAATATCTTGTTACTATTATTATTACATTTGTAAGGTTAGAAGACTTTAATAATGCAAGTAAAGGAGCACCTGCAGTACCTGATGGTTCTCCATCATCACTACATTTTTCTATTTGTTGTAAATTATTGATTTCAATATTATTCTCGTTATAGTTATTTTTTAATTCTTCATTTTCTTTTACTATATATGCATAACAATTATGTTTTGCATCATGATATTTTTTCTTTGTTTCTTGTAATATTTTTTCTGCTTCTTCTTTGCTATTTGCTTCATAAAAGCTGCATATAAATCTAGACTTTTTTTCTATTATTTCAGCTATTGATTCACCATTAATTGATTGAAACATTTTACATTCCTTCCTGTAAACCTGCAGTATAACCTGTTGAATAAGCAATTTGTAAATTAAAACCTCCAGTATATGCATCTACATCAATTACTTCTCCCGCAAAATATAATCCTTTTACTATTTTTGATTCCATAGTCTTTGGATTTATTTCTTTTATATTTATTCCACCTGCAGTAACTATTGCTTCTTCAACTGGTCTAAATCCTTCAACCTCTATATTAAAGTTTTTTAATAATTTGACTAATTTATGTCTTTCTTCTTTAGTTACTTCATTTACTTTTTTATTCAAATTCATTTTTTCTACAATTACTGGTATCATTTTTTGTGGTAATAATTTGTCTAAACTGTTTTTAAATTCTTTATTCTTTTCTTTCTCAAAATCTCTTAATATTCTTTCATCTAATTTTGCCTCATCTAATGCCGGCTTTAAATCAATGCTAATTTGTACATTATTTAGGCTTTCTCTTACTAAATGTGCTGAACCGCTTAATATTATTGGACCAGATACACCAAAATGAGTAAAAAGCATTTCTCCAAAATCTTCATATATTAATTTGTTTTCTCTAAAAATTTTTAGTCCTACATTTTTTAAACTTAATCCTTGTAACTTTTGGCAAGTCTGCATGCTTTGATTTGAATCATCTGCTTTTGCTTTAAGTGCTACTAATGATGGTCTTATTTCTGTAATAGTATGTCCTAGTTTTTTAGCTAATTTATATCCATCACCAGTAGAACCCGTCAAAGGATAGCTTTTTCCACCTGTAGCTATAATTACTTTATCTGCTTTTATGAACTCTAAATCTTTATTCACAGTTTTATCAGTTAATAAAGCATCTTTTATATATTGTACTCCTTTAACTATACCATTTTCTACTACAATATTTTCTACTTTTGCATTTGTAATTATCTTTACATTTTGCTTTTTTAGTCTTTTAATAAGAGCATCTCTTACATCAGATGCCCTATCTGTTACTGGAAATATTCTATTTCCTCTTTCTTCCTTTGTTTCTAATCCTTCTTCTTTCAAAAGATTAATAATATCTTGATTTGTAAAGTTTTTAAAAGCACTATATAAAAATTTACCATTACCGTGGTATGTTTTTTATAAAATCTTCCATTGGTAAACTACTAGTTACATTACATCTACCTTTTCCCGTAATGCAAAGTTTCTTTCCTAAAGTATTCATTTTTTCAAGTATCGTTACATTGTTTTTATGAATGCTTGCGCTTATTCCTGCAAGCATTCCAGCAGGTCCGCCACCTACTATTACTACATCCATTATATTTCCTCCACTTTTTTCCGTTTGGGACGGACCTTTTTGTAAAATATTTTACAAATAAGTCCGTCCCAAACGTAAAATCTATAATATTTTACAAAAAGGTCCGTCCCAAACGGAAAATTACTTTAGATTTTGTACTGCTTTCATTAGTCCTATTTTGCCATATTCATAAGTAAGTCCACCTTGTTGAAATGCTAAAAATGGTTCTCTTAAAGGTGCATCACAACTTAATTCTATTGATGAGCCTTGTGTAAATGCTCCTGCTGCCATTATAACCTTTGCTTCATATCCTGGCATATCTCCTGGAACTGGTATTGAATTTGAATCAACTGGTGAACCCATTTGAATTCCTTGACAATATTTTATTAATTTTTCACTATCATTAAATTCTATTGTTTGAACAATATCAGTTCTTTGTTCATTATATCTAGGTTGTACTTTATATCCTAAAGTTTCCATTACTTTACTTGTAAGTATAGCTGTTTTTAAACTACTAGCTACTACACTTGGTGCAAAGAAAAGACCTTGAAGAATTTTTTTATTCATTCCAAGTGTTGGTCCTACTTCTTTTCCTTCTCCTGGCAAAGTTAATCTTTCACCTACTAAATGTATTAAATCTTTTCTTCCTACTACATATGCTCCATTAGGTGCTATACCTCCACCTAAGTTCTTTATTAATGAACCAACACATACATCTGCTCCAAAGTTTGATGGCTCTTCAAAATTAGTAAATTCACCATAGCAGTTATCTACCATAATTATTACATTTTCATCTACTTCTTTTATTAGCTTTATAACCTTTTTAATTTTATCTAATGTTATACTGTTTCTTAGCGCATAACCTCTTGAACGCTGAATTTCTACTAATTTAACATTCTTTTGACTAAGCCTTTTGCTTATTTTCTCATAATCAAAATCATTATCTATTAAATCTATCTGCTCATATTTTACTCCAAAAGATTTAAGTGAACTTGGATTTTCTCTAATGCCAATTACTTCATCTAATGTGTCATATGGTTTGCCACAAATACTAATCATAGTATCTCCTGGTCTTAGAAGTCCAAATAAAGTTACATTTAATGCATGTGAAGCAGATATAAATTGTCCTCTTACTAAACTATCTTCTACTCCAAATATCTCACTATATATTTTTTCAATAGTCTCTCTTCCAATATCATCGTAACCATAACCAGTACTTTCATTAAAATGCACTTCTGAAAGATTATTATCATGAAATGCTTTTAATACTTTTAGTGAATTATATTCACATATCTCATTTACTTTGTTAAATTCTTCTGTAACTTCTTTTTCACATTTATTTACTAATTTGTATGTTTCTTCAGTTATGCCATATTCTTTGTACATATTATTACCTCTTTATATTAAAATTTATTTAACAGTTCCGCTATATACTGTTCCCATAGTTGAATTATTTATCTTATAATACTCACCTAAAAATGTTACATCTAACCATGATAAATTATATTTATTATCACTTACGAGTTCCCCAGATGTATCTATTACTTGCCATACACCATCTTTTTTAACTCCAAATACATTTCCATTTTGCTCTGTAACCATATCATAATCATAATTAACAACCACTTTTCCGTTTTTATCAACTAATCCCCATTTACCATTGCTTTCAGATGCATATAAAGTATTATTTGGAAATAGTTCTTTATATGTTATTTCATTTCCAGATAAATCAAAATACTTCACTTCAGTTTCTGAATATACTTTAATGTAGTTATCCTTTTTTACTACATTTGCATTTACTATGCCTTCATGAATATTCATATTACTGTCTATTATATCTGTTCTATTTTCATTAGTTTTAATTGCTTGAAGTACGTTTGTACCATCTATAGCTTGTATTGCATCATATTCTAAGTTAATTACTACATTACCATTTCCATTTATTACACCAGTTTTACCGTCTTTAGTAACTATAAAATAATTGTTATTAAAATATTCTATATATGTGTAATTTTCTTTAAGTTTCTTGTTTCCTGATGAATCAACTATGTTATAGTTATTGTTTTTATCTATTACTATTGCTAAATCACTTACTTGATTATAACTTAAAATATCTGTATTTAAGTTATTACCATTTGAATCAAATACTACTGTTTCTTCTCCCTTTTGGGCATCTATATATTTTCCACCGATTATTATATTATCATAATCAATTGGTACTATGTTGTTTCCTTCTAAGTTTACTACTCCTTGTGCTTGATCTTTTTGTACAATGAGCAGATTGTTATTCGGATCAAAGCTTATATCTGTATATTCATTTGCTAGTATTTCTTTATTGTTTTTATATAATCCATATCTTCCATTAGTAGATGTTACTAAATATACATCATCGCCTTTAACTTCTGTTAATCTACTTACTTCATTATATAAAGTGTCTAATATTATTTTACCCGTCCTATCAGCATAACCAAATCTGTAGCCTTCATCAGTAACTATTCTTAATATAAATCCAGCTTTTTCATATTTAGTTGCTTCATTATAGTAACCATCAGCCATTATAGCATCATAAACAGGCTCTAATATTGTTGTACCTTTTATGTTTATAACTCCATAACTACCATTTTGCTCAACTTTAAGGTTTCCTTCTTTATAATCAATATTAGTAATAGAATTATATATATTTTCAGTTATTTTTTTACCATCAAAATCTATTAAACCATATAATCCACCTTGTTTATATTTAAGTACTGTTTTTTCATATGGAATATTGCTTGTAATACTATTAATACTTATTGCTTCTACACTATCATAATCTGCATATAACTGATTTCCTTTATCATCAATCGCTGAATAATTTTTTCCATCATCAGATTTAATAAATACAGCTTTAGTTGGATTTGGAATATCTATTGAAGTATATTTAGGCTCTATTACAACATTTCCATCTCTATCTATTACTCCATATAATCCATCCTTTTCTAATTTATAATATTTAATATCATTATCTTGTATTACTGATAATTCATATTTGTATTTCAAATTATTTAAATAAATTGAAACTCCTATTACTCCAGCTAAAATTATAACTAATACAATAATAAAAATAATTATATTTTTCTTCTTTTTGTTCATTTTGTTAACCTCTTTTCTTTATTTACATAGTACAATTATATATTTTGAAAAGCTAATATGTCAATTAATTTTTACTGTTTTTAGATAGTTCTGTATAAAATTTTTGAATTTTATTATATAAATTTGAACTATATATTTTTCTTTGCAATAACACATCTATATTTATTTGGCATATCTTTTACATATGTAATTAAAATTAATATATCATTTTTTGAAATATTATTTTCACGTTTAATGTAGTCATATATTTTTGAATATTCTTCTTTATTATCATCTATATTATTACTATCTATTATTTTATTAGATATTACTTTATATGTATTACTTAAATTATTTACTGTATATTTAATTTCATCACCTATTTGTAACTCTTTTAAATTTGCAAAATAATTATTATTTTCACCAGTATTATATGCTTTCAATGCAATTATACCATAAAAAACATTAGAAGCAGTATAATGCCCCACATTATTTTTTATTATTTCTTTACTAGTTCCTTCTTTAATATTGGCATTAAGATTCATCTTTTCTATTTCAATATTCCAATTAGTTATTTCCTCTATAGAAATATCTTGATTAGTAATGTTTTCATTTGAATTTACTTGTACATTATTTTGTTCTTGATTTTGATAATAATAAGAAATTTGCGAATCTTGATTTATAAATAGATTTAAAATAAATAAAATAATTAGAAATAAAATAATAGATACAAAAAATGATATAATGTTTATGTTTTTCTTATTATAATTTATTTTCATGAAAACATTATATCATCTTTTATTTTTTATGTAAATATATTATTTACATATTTTGTTATTTCTTTTTATTTATATCACAGTAAAATTCGACTCCATTTTCATGGTTTAATACCCCATATTCATTATTATAATTATTCATAATAGCTTTAACTAAAGCAAGCCCTATACCTGTTCCACCTTGTGTTCTATTTCTTGAAGAATCTACTTTGAAAAATCTTCCCCAAATTTTATTTATATATTCTTTAGGAATGTTCTCACCAGTATTATACAAAAATAGTCTTATTTTATCTTTTTTATCCTCTGTTCTTATTATTATCTTCTTTTCTCCATTTTTTTCTTCTGCATGTTTTATAGCATTTGTTAAATAATTACTTACTACTTGTTCAATATACTCTTGATCTGCAAATACAATTATTTTTTTATTATCTTCAAATTCTACCTTAATATTATTTTCTTTTAAAACTACAGTATTTCTTCTTAATTCTTCTTTTATTAGCTCTGTTAAATCAAATTCAATATCATTAAATTTTCTTTCTTGGTATTCCAATTTCATTAGTTCTAATAATCTTTTTACCATTTCATCCATTTTATTAGATTCATCTAGTATTACTTCAGCATAAAACTTTCTTGATTCCTCATCTGAATTTACATTTTCTAATAAACCTTCTGCATATCCTTGTATAAGAGCTATTGGAGTTTTTAGCTCATGTGATACATCAGATATGAATTGTTTTCTCATTTCATCTATTTTAGATTTTTCTTCAATATTTTGCTCCAACTTAGTATTATTACTTCTTAATCTTCCAATAGTAAGTTCTAGTTTATCTGACATTTCATTTATATTCTTTCCTAGCATATTTATCTCATCTTCTGTATCAGATATTCTATATCTTTGACTAAAATCTAAATTAGCCATTCTTTTAGTAATTCTATTTAACTGCAAAATAGGTCTTGTAAACTTATTAGCAATAACTGATGCAATAACAGCTGCAATTATTATCATTAATATTCCTATTATAAGTAATAAATCATTAGATATCCTAACAGTTTCTTTAATAGGTTCTATTTGTATTTTTATATATGTAATATATCCATTATCTAGATTTGCTTTTAACATCAGGTATTGACTATTTTGATTATCTTTAATACTTTGTACTACTATATTATTTTGTGAATAAATTATTGTATTTCTAGTTCCATGCAAAGTTTCTAACTTATTTACATTTTCTATTATTTCTTGGTTGCTACAATATTCAACATTAAAGTTATCATCTAGTATTAAAATATCTATATTATTAGTTCTTTCTTGTTCTCTTAATCTATCATTTATATTATATGTAAAAACGCCATTATAATAATCGTTAATACCTTCACTTATATTAACTGCGGTTGTTGTTTTAGAATATAAATAAAATGTTTCTAAAACTACATTATTAATTATAACTAAACAAAATATAATAAGCACTATAGATATACATAGTGTTCCAAATAGTCTGAATCTTATTGATTTAAATACTTTATTTATTTTCATTATTTAACCTCAAATTTATAACCTACTCCTCTAATTGTTTTTATATATTTTCCTTTTTTGCCTAATTTATGTCTAATCTTTTTTATATGACTATCTATGGTTCTTGAATCTCCATAATAATCATAATTCCATACATTATTTAATATCTTATCTCTAGATAAAGCCACATTTTCATTATCTAACAAATATTTTAATAATTCATATTCTCTTAAACTTAATTCAATTTGTTTTCCGTCAACTGAAACTGTTCTACCTTCAGTGTTTATTTCTATACCACCAAAGTTTTTGTTTTCCTTTTGCTTGTCTTCGGTTCTATTTAATATTGCTTTAATTCTTGCAACTAGTATCTTAGGGCTAAATGGTTTTGAAATATATTCATCTACTCCTAATTCAAATCCAAATAATTCATCTTGTTCTTCTCCTCTTGCAGTAAGCATTATTACTGGTACTTTTGACTCTTGTCTAATTTGTCTTAAGACAGACCACCCATCTAATTTAGGCATCATTACATCTAGTAAAATTAACTTAATTTTATCTTTATTCTCATCAAAAACTTTAATTGCTTCTTCTCCGTCTCCCGCTTCTAACACATTACAATTTTCTTTTTGTAAAAAATCTTTTACTAGTTTTCTCATTCTAAATTCATCATCTACAACTAATATAGTAGTATCTTCCATAAAATCATCCTTTCTATATTTTTTCTCTGATTTAAATTTAAGTTTTCTAATAATTATATTTTACAGCAATATTATGTCTATTATGTGAATTTTAGTTAATCATTTGCTTACTTTACTATAATATTTTATGGAATTATTATTTTTCTTTTGATTCCCTAATTTTTACTGGTTTAATTTGTTTTGCTTGTTTTTTCTCTTCTATTCCATTTTGGTGCTTTGTTTGAGAAAATATTTTTCCTTCTGCATCTGATTTAATATATATATTTTGTCCTGGATATGCAAGTTTAATGTCTTGAGTTTCTAATATATTAAGTAATGTTAAATTTATTTTATTACAAAAATCTTGGTATTCACCATAAGCAGTAATTCTAGTTTCTAGATATATATATACATTAATTCCATCATCTTTAATTTCATTAAAATGTACACTTACTGAATCTTTGATTATATCTTTGTTATACTTTAATATAAATCTTATTCTATTTAAAACTTTCTCTACTGTTACTTCTTCTGTCTCTAGTGGTAATTTAAGATTTGCTTTATATATTCTTTTATTTATTACTCCCCAATTTACAATATTTTGTGAACTAATAGCTGAGTTTTGAAGAGTTATTATTGTATCTTCTGTCGTTCTTAATTTAGTACTTCTAAAAGTTATGTTTTCCACTGTTCCAGATACATCTCCTATTTCAACCCAATCACCTATAGCAAATGGTTTGTCCCAAAATATTGCTAAACCTGAAAATACATCTTTAAATGTATCTTGTGCAGCTAATGCAATAATTGCCGTACTTAGTCCTAAGCCTGTTAAAATCCCGCCTAAATCATAATTAAATTCTTTAAGTGTTAAATATGCAGCTAGTATGTATAAAACTACTCTAATTGTTTTATTTATAATATTTATCATTGGATCATTTGCTTTATCTTTAAATTTAGATGATAATATTTTACCATTTGAAAAAATATCTGATACAGTTTTAGCTATTATCCAAATAATTGCAATTCTATATATTTTACTTATAAAATTGTCTATATTTTCATTTAGTCCTAATATTTTTGTTGCCCATAATATACCTGTTGCCATTAGAAAATACTTTAGTGCATTATATATAATTCCTTCTTTTAACTCTTTTTTAGTTTTTTTCCATCCAAATATTTTAGCTACTGCATAACTTATAAATGGGCTTATTATCACAGTAAAAATAATTGCAACTATACATATAATTACATTTATTACTTGTGATAATTCAATAGACTTAATCCATTCTATTAATTCATTAATTTTATCCATTAATGTTTTTCCTTTCTCTTTAATTATGATTGTATTATACAATATATATAAAAAAATTTCATCTGTTTTTAGATAATTTTCAATTATTATTTTCTCTTGTCAATTTATTTTTTTGTGTGCTATAATATTTTTGAAATGAGGTAAAATTTTAATGAAAGAAACTAATGATACAATGATGCAATATTTTGAATGGTATATGCCAAATGATTGTATGCTTTGGAAAAGCCTTCTTAATGTTGGAAAAGATTTAAAAAAATTAGGAATAAACTATCTTTGGCTTCCACCATGTTTTAAATCAGCAGGTGGAATTAATGATACTGGTTATGGAGTATATGACCTATATGATATGGGTGAATTTATGCAAAAAGGTAGTATTCGCACAAAATATGGAACTAAACAAGAATATTTAGATGCTATTAAATACTTACAAAAAAGTGGTATTAAAGTTTTAGCAGATATTGTTTTAAATCACAGATTTGGTGCTGATGAAAAAGAAGAAATTATTGCATATAAAGTTAATCCTAATAATAGGAATGAAGTTATAGGAACTTATAGAACTATTGAAGCATGGACTAAATTTACATTTCCAGGCAGAAATAATACTTACTCAGATTTTAATTTAGATTGGTCACACTTTAACGGTATAGATTATGATGACAAACAAAAAGAGCATGGTATTTTTAGATTTTATGGTAAACATTGGAGTGATGATGTAGATAAAGAACTTGGTAACTATGACTATTTAATGGGCTGTGATGTTGATTTTAATAATTTAGATGTTGTTGATGATTTATTTAGTTGGGGAAAATGGTTTTTAAAAGAGACGAATGTTGATGGTTTCAGATTAGATGCTATTAAACATATCCGTTCATCATTTTACAAAAGATGGCTACATGATTTAAAAAATGAAACAGATAAAGATTTATTTACTGTAGGTGAATATTTTAGTTGTAATGTTGATTCTTTAATTAATTACTTGCAAAAAAATGATGAAATTGATACTTTATTTGATGTTCCTTTACATGATCATTTTAAAATAGCATCTGAGAGTTTTGGTCATTATGATATGAGAAATCTTTTTGAAGATACTTTAGTAGATAGAAGACCTACTAAGGCTGTAACATTTGTAGATAACCATGATACTGAACCTGGTCAAAGTTTAGAGTCTTGGGTAAAAGATTGGTTTAAGCCTCTTGCCTATGCTTGTATTTTACTAAGAGAAGATGGAATACCTTGTATATTTTATGGAGATTATTATGGAATACCATTTAAAAATATTCTTCCAATGAAAGAAATATTAAATATTATGCTTTTAGCTAGAAAATATCTAGCATATGGAAAGCAAAAAGATTATTTTGATGATGCTAATATTATTGGTTGGACTCTAGAAGGAGATTATTACCATCAAGATTCAGGTATGGCTGTAATATTAAGTGATGGCCCAGGTGGATGCAAATGTATGAATGTTGGTAAAAATTTAGCAAATACCATTTTATATGATTGTACTGGAAATGTAAAAGAAACTGTATATGTAGATAAAGATGGTAATGGTATTTTCTATGTAAATGGTGGTAGTGTTTCAGTATGGATAAAAAAAGATAACATGTATAATTTATAGGAGTCAAAAAACTTTCAATAATTTAAATATTGAAAGTTTTTCTTTTTTTAATTTTCTTAATACTTATTTTTCTAAAGAAAATGTTACAGTTACATCTCCTTTACCTAATATTTCTTTTAATTCAGCTTGAGTTAAATCTATTATTCTACCTAATTTAGTAAAATTCCAACTATTAGTATCATAATAAATTGTTATTGAATTTCCTTGATATAAAATTAAATCTCCTGCTTTTGTTGTAATTTGCATATCATTTCTAGGAAGACTAAATCCTAGTTCTCCTACTTTTTCAAAATTTCCATAATCACTCATATTTATTGTAATATCATCTTGTTTTAATTTTTCTACTAGTGCAATTGTTGACGAATTATCTTCTAATAAAGCTGTTAATATTCTATTATTAACTTTTATATAAATTTGCATAGTTTCTTCTATCTCCTCATTATCTATTATTTCTTCATTTATATTGTTATTAAAATATTCAGTAGAATTCTCACTATAAAGATTTTTATTGCCCTCTTTATTTTTTATTAAAACTATTACGAATAATCCTATTAAAAATGTAATTGCTATAAAAATAATTATTTTAATTAGTAATTTACTCATCTAATTTTCTTCTCCTATTTATTTTAAATATGTTTTTAAAAATTCCTCAATTTTATCAAAAGGAATAACTTTTAAATTATCATATAAATCAGTATGAACTGCATTAGGAATAATCATAAGTTCCTTGTTCTCAGTATATTTATTATTTCTAATCATATCATTATATGCATCTTTAGTAAAATAACAAGAATGTGCTTTTTCTCCATGAATCATTAAAACTGCACTTCTAATTTCATTGCTATATTTTAATATTGGTTGATTTATAAAAGACATACAGCCAATTTTATTCCAACCCTCATTAGAATTTAAACTTCTCTTGTGATAAGCTCTCCCTTTATAGTATTCACTATAATCTTTAACGAAAAATGGAGCATCATCTGGTACAGGTAATTCTAAACATCCACCAGCTCTTTCATAAGAATTATTTTTATAATCTTTAGTCCTTTCTTCATTTAATGCTTTTTTCATTTCATATCTTGCTTCTTCATTATTTCCTTCATCAAAATATCCATTAGCATTTACTCTTGACATATCATACATTGTAGATGTTACTGTTGCCTTTATTCTTGTATCTAAAGCTGCTGCATTTAGTGCCATTCCGCCCCATCCGCATATTCCTATAATTCCAATTTTTTCAGGATCAATATTATCTTGAACTGATAAAAAATCTACTGCTGCTTGAAAATCTTCAGTATTTATATCTGGACTTGCCATATATCTAGGACTTCCTGTACTTTCTCCTGTAAAAGATGGATCAAATGCAATTGTTAGAAATCCTCTTTCTGCCATAGTTTGTGCATATAATCCAGAACATTGTTCTTTAACTGCTCCAAAAGGACCTCCTACTGCAATAGCAGGTAATTTTCCTTCATATTTTTTAGGTTCATACATATCTGCTACTAGTGTAATTCCATAACGATTATGAAATGTAACTTTTTCATGATTTACTTTTTCACTTTTCTTGAATGTTTTATCCCATTCATTGACTAACTTTAATTTTTCTTCCATTTCTCTTATTCCTCCATTGTTTTTATTTTCTAATTTATTATACAAGTTAGAGTAAACTTTAAGTCAAGTGTTTTTTTTGTAGGGATGATTATATAATAATAAATTACAGGTAGTTTTTGAGCTACCTGTACACAATTATCTCTCATAATCAT
>CALXWV010000030.1 GCA_944392515.1 uncultured Clostridia bacterium | reverse complement strand
AGATGTAATAATGAAATAAAATCTCTTGAATATGAAATAAAAGAAGGAGATAAAGTAGACTTAATAGATATAACAGATAAAGATGGAATGAGAATATATGTAAGAGGTATATTATTCATTATGGCTATGGCTTTTGATAAATTATACCCAGAAGCTAAAATAAGTGTAAATTATCAACTTTCAAATGCTATGTTTTGTGAAGCAATAAATTTACCTATAACAGATGTAATCATTAAAAAAGTAAAAGATGAAATGGCATCAATAATAGAAAAAAACTTACCTATTAAAAAAGTAATAATGGATAAAAAAGAGGCAGAAGAATTCTATGCTAAAGAAAATACAATAAAGGGTAAACTTCAAGTAGAAAATAAAGAAAAAGATACAGTTTCTTTGTACTTCTGTGAAGATTATTATAACTATTTTTATGGAGTTATGCCTATCTCTACAGGATTTGTAAAACTATTCGATATAAAGAAATATAAAGATGGATTTATAGTAAGATATCCTAATAGAAAGAATGCAAATGAATTAGGCGAATTTGTAGAAACTAAAAAACTTCAAGCAACTCTTGAAGAATATGATGATATTAATAGATTAATGCATATTAGTACAATTAAAGACTTAAATGATTGTATAGAGCAAGGAAAATCAACAGAAACAGTACTTACAGCAGAAGCACTTCATGAGAAAAAGATAGCTCAAATTGCGGATAAAATTGCAGAAAGAAATAATGTAAAAATGGTATTAATAGCAGGTCCTTCTTCTTCGGGAAAAACTACATTTGCTAAAAGATTAGGAATAGAATTAAGACTTCATGGATTAAATCCAGTAACAATTGGAACAGATAACTACTTTGTAGAAAGAGCAGAAACTCCAAGGGATGAAAACGGTGAGTATGACTTTGAAACAATAGAAGCTTTAGACTTAAAATTATTTAATGAACATTTAACAAAACTTATTAATGGTGAAGAAATAGATGTACCTACATTTGATTTTAAGGATGGCACTAAATTATATAAGGGCAACAAAATGAAATTAGGTGAAAATGATATTTTAGTTATTGAAGGTATTCACTCATTAAATGATAGATTAACAAGCACAATACCAAAAGAAAATAAATTTAAGATATATTTAAGTGATTTAACAGTACTTAACATAGACTATTTCAACCGTATCTCTACAACAGATACAAGATTAATTAGAAGAATAGTAAGAGATTACAATTTTAGAAGTTATTCAGCATTAGATACCTTAAAGAGATGGGATTCTGTAAATAAAGGAGAAAATAAAAATATATTCCCTTACCAAGAAGAAGCGGATGCAATGTTTAATAGCTCATTAGTATATGAATTAGCTGTACTTAAGAAATATGCAAAACCATTATTAGATAAAATAGATAGAAGTGAAAAAGAATATTCAGAAGCAAAAAGATTAAGCACTTTATTAGAATATTTTGATAAAATGGATGAAACAGCTATTCCTAATAACTCTATCTTAAGGGAATTTATAGGAAACAGTATATTTGAATATTAAAATATAAAATTTGATGTAATACTAATGGAAGGAAAATTAAATGAAACAATTCACAAAAAGAGATGAAGAATTTATATGTGAAAATTGCGGGAAAAAAGTTTCAAAATTAGGATACACTTCAAGGGATCATTGTCCATACTGCTTATATTCTAAGCATGTGGACATTATGCCTGGAGATAGAGAAGAAGATTGTAAAGGTTTGCTTAAACCTATTAGAGTCGAACTTGATAGTAAGAAGGGTTATGTGATAATATATAAATGCGAAAAATGTGGAACTTTAAGAAAAAATAAAGCAGCAGAAGATGATAACAAAGATTTACTAATACAACTTACAGTATACAATCAATAAAGATAAAGTAAACTACTTTTGTATAAAAACAAAAGGTATTTATTGATTGATAATTAGTTTATAGATTACTTTAAATCTAAATTTGATTAAGGAAATTAAAGAATATGTCAGAAAAAGAATTGATTAATGATGAAAAAATTAAATTAGAAGATGTAAAACCAGATAAAACTTTAAGAATACTTACAGGGGATAGACCTACTGGAAAAATGCACATAGGCCATTATTTTGGATCTTTAAAAAGTAGAGTAGCACTTCAAGATAAATTTCAGACATTCATAGAAGTTGCTGATGTACAAGCTTTAACAGATAATTTTAATAATCCAGATAAAGTAAAGAAAAGTGTTAATCAAATAGTAATGGATGAACTAGCAGTAGGACTAGATCCAAATAAAGTAACATTTTTTATACAATCTCTAATTCCTGAAATAGCTGAACTTACAGTATTTTATTCAAATCTAGTTACAATTGCAAGACTAGAAAGAAACCCAACTGTAAAAACAGAAATAGCACAAAAAAAGGATTTATTTGGTGAAAGTGTTACATATGGATTTTTAGGTTACCCTGTAAGTCAAGCAGCAGATATAACTTGTTTTGATGCTACTTATGTACCTGTTGGAGAAGACCAACTTCCACTAATTGAGCAATGTAGAGAAATTGTAAGAAAGTTTAATAGTATATATGGAGATACTTTAAGAGAACCTGTTGCTGTAATGAGCAGTAATATGAGAATTAAAGGATTAGATGGAAATGTTAAAATGGGTAAATCTTTAGGAAATGCACTATATCTATCTGATGATTTAGATACTATAAAGCAAAAAGTAATGTCTGCAGTAACAGATCCATCAAGAATAAGAAAAGATGATAAAGGTAATCCAGATATTTGTATGGTTTATTATTATCATAATCTATTTACAGATAAAGAAGAATGTAAAAATATTTGCGAAGAATGCAAGGCTGGTAAAAGAGGTTGTGTTGCTTGCAAAAAGCAATTAATAGAAAGTATTAATAAAGTTTTAGAACCTATAAGAGATAAAAGAAAGCACTATGAAGAAAATCCAAAAGAAGTTATGGATATTCTTATGGCAGGAACAGATAAAGCAAGAGTTATTGCTAAAGAAACAATGGAAAAAGTAAAAAAATCAATGAAACTTGATTATTAAAAAATAAAAATAAGTCGTTTAAAGTATATAATTATAATATAAAGATATTAATTTAGATTTTCTAATTAAATATTAAAGAGGAGAAAAAGATGTTTACAGATTATGTAAAAATTCATGCAGAAGCAGGAAAAGGTGGAAATGGAGCAATAGCCTTTAGAAGAGAAAAATATGTTGCAGCCGGTGGTCCAGATGGCGGAGACGGAGGAAAAGGCGGAGATGTCTATTTTAAAGTAGATAAAGATGCTAATACCTTAATTGAATTTAGATATAAAAAGAAATTTAAAGCTGAAAATGGCGAAAATGGTGAAGGTGGACATAGATTTGGTAAGAGTGGAGAAGACTTATATATACCTGTACCAATAGGAACAGTAGTAAAAGATGGCGAAACTGATGAAGTATTAGCTGACCTTTCCCAGCCTAATCAAGTTGCACTAATTTTAAAAGGTGGCAGAGGTGGAAAAGGTAATTCACATTTTGCAACTTCTACAAGACAAGCTCCAAGATTTGCACAAGATGGTGAACCAGGAGAAGCTAAAGACTTGACACTAGAACTTAAATTACTTGCTGATGTAGGATTAATAGGATTTCCTAATGTTGGTAAATCTACATTTTTATCTGTAGTTACATCTGCTACCCCTAAAATAGCTAATTACCATTTTACTACTATTGAACCTAATTTAGGTGTTGTAAAATCTAAATATGGAGATAGTTTTGTAATAGCTGATATTCCTGGTATAATTGAAGGTGCAAGCTCGGGAGTAGGGCTTGGAATACAATTTTTAAGACATATAGAAAGAACAAGGCTATTGCTTCACTTTATAGATGTATCAGGAATTGAAGGAAGAAATCCAGTAGATGATTATTATAAAGTAAATGAAGAATTAAAGAAATATAGTGAAAAATTATCTAAAAGAACTCAAATAATAGTAGCTAACAAAATAGATAGTATGCAAGATCCAAAACTTTATGATGAGCTTGAAAAAGTTGCAAAAGAACATAATCAAAAGATATTTAAAATATCTGGAGTTACAGGCGAAGGTGTAGAAGAATTAATGAATTACGTTTCAAAAACATTAAAGACTTTACCTAAAGAAAATCTAATAGAAATTAAAGAAAAAGAAAAGGTTTATACTTTAAAAGATGAAGATGACTTTACTATTACAAGAGAAAAGGGTAAATTTGTTGTAAAAGGTGAAAAAGTTGATAAAATAATGAGAAGTGTAAATATAGGAGATTATGAATCACTATTTTATTTACATAGAAAACTTGATGAAATAGGTCTTAACCAAGCTTTAAAAAAGCAAGGAATTAAAGATGGAGACATTGTAAAAATAGGTGACTATGAAATGGAATGGGAAGATTAACATATAAATAAAGCAGCTTTAATTATGTATTTATTTACTTATAAATTAAGCTGCTTTATATTAAAAAGCATGCTAACGAAAAATCAAATAAAAACAAATATTTTTAAAACTTTTGTTTGACAAACAGATTTGTTTATGATAATATATTTATAGTTTAAAGTAAGGAGAGATGGAAGATGAATAAATCAAGAAGAGATGGTAATGGTTTAAATAAAAGAGAAAGAGATATTTTAAAATGCATTGAAAAAGAAATTGTAAATAGAGGTTTTGCTCCATCAGTAAGAGAAATATGTAGAGCAGTAGGACTAAATTCAACAGCCACAGTTCAAGGATATCTAAAATCTCTTGAAGAAAGAGGTTTTATAAAGAAAGAAAATCAAAAAGGTAGAACATTAAGATTACTTAAAAACTATAAAGGGGATAATGTTATATCTGACCAACTTGGAGTAAGTCAAGCTAAAGAGTATTATTCAAATAAAGAAATGGTTAATGTTCCTTTAATTGGTAAGATAACTGCAGGTCAACCTATTTTAGCTGTAGAAAATATAACAGATACTTTCCCAATTCCTCTAGATTTTGTTGGAAATAGTGAGAGTTTTATGCTTACAGTTAGAGGCGAAAGTATGATTGAAGCAGGTATACTTGATGGGGATTATATATTAGTTAAAAGAACTAATACAGCTGAAAACGGACAAATAGTAGTTGCCTTAATAGATGATGAAGCTACTGTTAAAACTTTTTATAAAGAAGAGGGATATATACGTCTTCAACCTGAAAATAGTACAATGGATCCTATTATTGTTCCAGATTGTAAAATACTTGGAAAAGTTTCAGGAGTATTTAGAAAAATGTAGTATAATAAATATAATTAAGAAAGGGAATATATTATGAGTAGAATGAAAACATTTTTTAAGTACTTTTTAGCCATAGTCATAGTTTATATACTTGTTGATATTGGCTCATTTTATATCTTAAAAAGTACTTATCTTACAAAAGACTACTCAGTCGAAGATTCAATTTTAGATGTGCAAGTAACAGAAGCAAAAGCTACATATCTTAATGGGTATGTTAATGGAACAGTAAAAAATAATACAAATGCACAAGTAACTAATAAATATTTAAAGATTGATAGTTACTCAAAAAGAGGTGTATTATTAGGTACTAAATATGTAAAACTAAATGACTTAAATCCAGGAGAATCTGCACCATTTAGTTCAAGTTTTAATTATAATCAAATAGATAATGTTAAATTATCATTAATAGATAGCAGTGAATTACCACCGAGGGAAACTTTAGATTTTGGATTTGATAATCCAGAAGATGCTAAAATAACATTTGCAGTTATTTTAGGTGCAGTAATTATACTATTTCCATGGTTTCCATTTTAATAACAAAAAATCCTCTAGCCAGAGGATTTTTTATTTAAATTTTAAAATATCAAGCACATAATTTCAATTTAAATGTAGTATCAATATAAAAAATTAAGCTTGAGCTTGATTTCTATTTAATTCATCTTGTCTTGTTAACATCTCATAGCAATGTCTACAAAGAGCCATATACTGGCGGTCTCCAATAACTATATCAGTATCTTTACCACCTTTATAATAGGTAAGTACAGCATTTTCATTTTTACAATTATCACAAATAGCAGTAAGCATATGTATATTATCAGATATACATAATAAATCAGCCATTTTACCAAAAGGTCTTTTTTCAGCAGTAAGATTTAAACCAGCAATAAAAAATTTTTTGCCACAATCAGCCATTTGTTCAATGATTTTTACATTTCCTTTTAAAAACTGAAATTCATCTATACAATAAACATCAGCTTCATATTTTTCTAATTCAGAAATTCTACTTATAGAAATTGCAGGGATATCTATACCATTTCTAGATGCAACAACATTATTCGCTGTTCTAGTATCAATAGAAGGTTTAAACATTTTTACTTTTTTTCCTGCGATTAATTGCCTCTTATACTCATTAAGAATTTGTTGAGTTTTGCCACATTTCATTGGTCCAGAATATACATTTATGTCACCCATATTTTATTACCCCTCTAAATAAATCTTGCTTAAGTATAATAATACAATCTTAAAAAGTTATCAAGAGAAAAAAGCAAAATTTTAAAAATGTTATTTTTGTAATAATAATGTAACGAGAATATTATATTTAATTAAACTTTACATAATTCAAAAAATATGATATAATTTATACTGTAAGCCTTTTTTAGAAAAAAGAAAACAGAGCAATAAAAATTAAAAGGAGTGAAAATAAATGGCTTTGTTTTTTGAATGGTTAGACAGGCTGAAAGAAGACAGGAAAATGTGGAAAATCCTCACAAATGGCAAATCTCCTTTCTTCACAGATGAGGAGGTTGGTCATGAAGGGGAGCTCCCAATGGATGAACTAAAATTTCTTGGTAGAAATTTAGAACGTCCGACTAAGGTGATGAGGGAAAGTCTTATTGACGAGTACTCTCACTTCAAGAGAGTAAGAGGAGAAAATGCTAATATGGCTAACCTAGCCATTAGCATCACTTACAATCCTCAGAAAAAAAGTTCGACTTTTAGAAAGTTCGTAAGGATGTCCAATGGAAGGTGGTATACTCTGAGCATCCACCTTCTCAAGCAGGAAGTCTATATAGAACCTACAGATTCTAAAGAATGGTTACTTTTTGCTGTCTAACTTATTACCCGCCTTTAGCAGGCTACTGCTGATGGTGGGTCTTTTTTATATTAATAAAAAATTAAGAAAAAAGTCACTTTAAAGTCATTTATATTTGTTATTATATTAATAACAAAGTTATTAGATAATATAAAATACTATTAAAATAGAAGGAAAAATAAATGAAAAAAGTAATAGAAAAAATACTAATTTTTATTTTTATAATATTATTAAGCTTAAGTTTTATAGTACTTGGCAGTGGATACAATATGTATAAAGAAGCAATAAAAGATGCTCCTTTAAATAAAAAAGTAGAAGAAATAAAAGAAAAGAATAATTATACAACATTAGATGAAATGTCAGATATTTATAAAAAAGCAGTAGTTGCAGTTGAAGATCATAGATTTTATGAACATGGAGGAATAGATGTAATAGCAATCGGAAGATCAATATGGAATGATTTAAAAGCCATGAGCTTTGTAGAAGGCGGAAGTACTATAACTCAGCAATTAGCAAAAAATATATATTTCACACAAGAAAAAGAGCTTACAAGAAAAGTTGCAGAAGTATTTATGGCATTTACAATAGAAGATAACTTAGAAAAAGACGAAATTTTAGAATTATATCTTAATACAAGTTACTTTGGAGATGGATATGAAACAGTAAAAGAAGCATCAAGAGGATACTTTGAAAAAGAACCTATTAATCTTACTGATTATGAATCAGTAATGCTTGCAGGTATTCCAAATGCACCTTCTGTATATGCACCAACAGTTAATATAGATTTATCAAAACAAAGAGCAAATCAAGTAATAGAAGCAATGATAAAATACAAAATTATAGATAAAGAAGAAGCAAATAAACTTTTTGAAGAAGGAAAAGAATATTCCTTTAATTTTAATTAATTTGGTTAAACCTATATCTTTAACTCCCCTTTATATGAAGATATAGATTTAATATATAAACTTTAATATTTCATAAAACTCTAATAGATAACTATTAGAGTTTTTTTACCCTAAAAAAGTATTATAAAAATAAACTGTATGTAAATTGAAAATGTTGTCAATAATATTATTAATTTTAGTTAAATATATGTTTTTATTTAAAGAAATGAGGATTTTATGAGAAAAAAGAGATTCGCTTATCAATTTTCAAAACTTTTTTGGGTATTTGTTATTGGATGCTTTATGGGATATATTATAGAAGTAGCATTTACTTTTGCAAGAACAGGAAAATTTGAAACCAGGCAAGGTCTTATTTATGGACCTTTAGCACCTGTATATGGATTAGGTACCCTTACATTTTATTTAATACTACCAAGATTTAAAAAAGTATGGCAAGTATTTTTAGCAAGCAGTATACTTGGAGGTGTTACAGAATATTTATGTTCATATTTTCAAGAAAAGTTATTTGGAACAGTATCATGGGATTATTCTGATCAATTCTTAAATTTTAATGGAAGAACAAGCATTTTGTATTGTATAGTATGGGGAGTTTTAGGAATAGTTTTTATTAAACTTGTTTATCCATATTTTGAAAAGATATTTGATAAAGTTTTATATAAAATTGGAACTAAAATCATAACTGCTTTTGCTATAGTTTTTATGATATTTAATATTTCAATATCTTCTCTAGCTGCTCAAAGAGAATATGAAAGGAGAGAACATATTAAGGCAGATAGTGAGATAGATTATTTTTTAGATGAACATTATCCGGATGAAATTTTAGATAAAGTTTATATAAATAGAATTGAAAGGTGAAAAAATATTAGCTAAAAATTAAGAAATTCTTAAAGGGCTTTATTTTTAAACCATTCTATTGTATAATATAAAAGACGTCGAATAAAATATATTGCAATAAAAAGAGGATTATATGAGCAGAAAAGCAAAAGTAAATATTTTTAAATTTATAATGTTAGCATTAATAATTGGAATAATAATTGGAGCAATAATATATTTATGGCCCTTTTTTAGAAATATAAGTACTCCTGAAGGACAAATGGCATTTAAAGAAAAGATACAGGACTTAGGTTTTGTGGGAATGCTTATGTTATTTGGCTTGCAATTTGCACAAATATTTTTAATCATAATACCAGGAGAACCAATTGAAGTGCTAGCTGGAATGTGCTATGGTATTTTAGGAGGTACTTTATTTATAACTGTTTCTGCATTTATTATAACAACTTTGATTTTTTTAACAGTAAGAGTTTTAGGTAGAAAATTTGTATATAGCTTTTGCAAAGAAGAAAGTGTTAGAAGAATAGAAAATAGTAAGCTTTTTCAAAATCCTAAAAAAATAGAATGGATAATGTTAATATTATTTTTAATACCAGGAACACCTAAAGATTTATTAGTATATATTGCAGCTTTGCTTCCAATAAAGCCAATAAGATTTATACTAATATCTACATTTGCAAGATTTCCATCAGTTATTTCATCAACTATAGCTGGCGAAAATATACTTTTAGGAAATCTACAGATATCTGTAATTTCTTATATAGTTACATTTATTGTAGTTGGTATAGTTATTTTTATAATAAATAAATTGGATAAATCAAAAACTACTGAAGAAGCTATTAACTTCTTTAAAAAAGAAAAAACTAATGAAAAGGTATAACATTCTTAGACTTAAAAATGGGGGATAAAAAGAATGAATGAACTAACAGTAGTAAAAAGTAATGAAAAGTTTAAAGATATGATATTATACTTTTTCATTTATAGTTTTATTGGTTGGATTTTAGAGACAATATATGCTTTTTTTGTATTAGGTTATTTTGTAAAAAGAGGATTTCTAATAGGACCAATTTGCCCAATATATGGGTTTGGAGCAATTTTACTTATTTTACTATTAAGAAATTGTAAAGGTAAGCCATTAAGTCAGTTTTTGATTGCTGGCTTTACATTTACAGTTTTTGAATATGTTGCATCTTATGTTTTAGAAGTAATATTTGGACTTAGATGGTGGGATTATTCAGAAGATTTGTTAAATTTACAAGGTAGAGTAAGTTTATCTTATTCAATAATATGGGGAGCATTAGGAATATTGCTTATAGAGGGAATACATCCATATATATTTAAACTTCTTGAAAAAAATAAAAAAAGGATAAGACCAAAATTTCAAGATCTAATTATTATTATTTTAGTAGCAACTTGTATAACAGATTTTATTTTTTCAACAATTAAATATTTAAAACCCTGAGCCTAAATATATTTTAGGCTTTTTATAATGAATAATTTTTCGTTTTTAAGGAAATACTTAATATTAGTATTTTAGAAAAGAGGTAAAAATTATGTGCGATGATTTAAATTTATTATTATCTAATCTTAATGTGTTTTATAGAAAACTACAAAATTATCATTGGAATATAACAGGAAAAGACTTTTTTACAACTCATGAAAAGTTAGAAGAATACTATAACTCTGTTAATAGTCAAATAGATGAAGTAGCAGAAGTAATAGTAGCTAAAAAATGTCATGTTATGGCAACAATGAAAGAATATTTAGAAACAAGTCAAATAAAAGAAGCAGAAAGTAAGCCTGTAAAATCTTGTGATATTTGGAATATTGTTTTAAAAGACTATGAAACTTTAATTGAAAATTGTAAAAAAATCAAAAATGAAGCTGAAAATGAAAATTGTGCAGTTACTTCAAGTATAATGGATGAATATATAAAAGATTACCAAAAGAAATGTTGGATGATAAGCCAAGTTGTAAATTGTTAATTATAAAATAAAAGAAGTCTAAAATTTTTATTAAGATATATTTAATAAAAAAGTTACAATAGGCTTCTTTTTGTTTCTTTAAATTTAGTAATAAACTACTTTTAGGCATTTTTTTATAGCCAAAAGAATATAATAATAAAAGGTAAAATTTAATTTACTTATAGGACACAATTTGGATACAATTGTTGTGTAGAATAATAAACAAGATAGGTTAAAGCTTATTTCAAAATAATAAATGCCTTTCTTAAAAATAGAAATGAGGTGGTTAAAACAGAAACGCTAAATTTAAAAGATAGTGATTTAGTAGTAAACGGATTAATTCCGCTGAATACTGAGAAAAAAGAATTTAATATGCTTATGTCTTTATATCAAAAAGCTCAAATAGACATTTTATATAAACTTCGGAGCATTACAAGAATATTTTAACAATAAATACAATTATGAAGTAATTAATCATATTGTATCAAGAATAAAAACTCCAAAAAGCATAATTAATAAAATGAAAAAGAAAAATTATGAGCTAAACTATAAAAATCTAATTGAGTATATAAATGACATAGCAGGTATTAGGGTTGTTTGTACTTTTAAAGATGATATATTCAAAGTGAGAGATATTATAAGAAATATGCCAAACACAAGAGTATTAAAAGAAAAAGACTACATAAATAATCCTAAAAAAA
Organism: uncultured Clostridia bacterium; assembly: GCA_944392515.1. Taxonomy (GTDB): domain Bacteria; phylum Bacillota; class Clostridia; order TANB77; family CAG-508; genus CAG-793. Next base: position 7,709 of record CALXWV010000030.1, on the reverse strand, counting down.
GTGGATATATGGGGTACCATATGGTTGTCGAAACAATAATAGAATATGAAGAAGAATATATACCAATAAAAGTTGAAATACAAATTAGAACTTTAGCAATGGACTTTTGGGCTTCAACAGAACACAAAATGAAGTATAAAACAAAGGCGAAAATATCTAAAAAGGACTCCAAAAAATTAGCTTGGTATGCAAAAATAATAAATAAAATCGATGAAAGTATGATGAAGATTTACCAAAAACAACTTGCTAAATAATACTTGAAAGACTGGTCGAAAAATTGACTGGTCTTTTTATTTTGTGTTATGCTATGGATATGGTAAATACAAAATTTTGACCATTGGTTTATAGGTAAAACCAAAAACCTAAATAAAAATAAAAGGAAAGTAAATTATGAAAGAAACTGTTTTAAGGCAAGCTACAAAGTTTGAAAACATTAAAGAAATTATATATAATTCCGTAAAAATGTATCCGAATCATGTAGCTTTTGTAACAAAGATTATTAAAGAAAAAGGAGTTACATATAAAAACACTACATACAAAAAAATGCTTGATGAAATAAATGCATTAGGATCTGCTTTATATAAATTAGGCTTAAAGGGCAAAAGAATAGCTATATGTGGTAGAAATAGATATGAATGGGCTTTAACTCACTTATCTTGTTTACTAGGAGGTATGTGCTCAGTTCCATTAGATAAAGAACTACAAGTAGATGAATTAGAAGACTCACTTGTAAGAAGCAAAGCAGATGCAATAGTATTTGATGAAAAATACCAAGAAAAAATTGAAACAATAAAAAATAGTGGAAAAACAAGTTTAAAAAAATTTATTTGTATGAGTGAGCTTAAAAATTACATGAATATACCTTCTTTAATAGAAGAGGGAACAAAAATAATTAAGGATGGAAATAAAGATTATATTAATTGTGAAATAGATGCTCATTCAATGAGTATTTTGCTATTTACATCAGGTACAACATCAAAATCTAAAGCAGTAATGCTTGCACAATATGGTATTGCAGTTAATGTATATAATATGCAATTAGTAGAAGATATAACAGATAAAGATGTAAATATTGCATTTTTACCATTTCACCATATATTCGGTTCAACTTGTATGATAGTAATGCTGGCATGTGGGGTAAAAACTGTTTTTACAGATGGACTTAGATATATACAAAAGAATTTAAAAGAATACAAAGTTACTCTTTTTGTAGGAGTACCTTTATTAGTAGATAAAATGTATGAAAACATTGAAAAAGAAATTGCAAAACAAAATAAAACAAAGGTGATTGAGTTCGCAAAAATATTAAGTAATATATTGTTAAAATTACATATAGATGTAAGAAGAAAATTATTTAAACAAGTTATAGATGGCTTAGGTGGAGAAATGAGATTTGTAATTTCAGGTGGAGCTCCACTAGATAAAAGAACTGAGAAAGGATTTAATGACTTAGGAATTAAAATGGTTCAAGGCTATGGCTTAACTGAAACTTCACCAGTTATAGCTGCTGAAAACTTTAAGAATGTTAAATATGGATCAGTAGGAATACCTTTAAAAGATGTTAAAGTTGAAATAGTAAACAAAGATGAAAAAGGAATAGGAGAAATAAGAGTAAAAGGACCAAATGTAATGCTTGGATATTATGAAAATGAAGAAGCAACAAAAGAAGTTCTAAAAGATGGATGGTTCTATACAGGTGATTTAGGCTATATTGATAAAAAAGGATTTTTATTTATTACTGGAAGAAGAAAAGATATGATTGTACTTAAAAATGGTAAAAAGGTATTTCCAGAAGAATTAGAAACACTAGTAAATAGAATTTATGAAGTAGAAGAAAGTTTTGTGTTTGGAATGCCAGAAGAAGATGACAAATCTAAAATTAAAGTTGCAGTTAAAGTAGTATATAATAAAGATAAAGCGAAAGAAAAATATGGAAATATATCTGAAGAAGAATTATATAAAAAGATTTGGAATCAAATAAAAGAAGTTAATAAAACTCTTCCACCATATAAATATATTAAGCATATGATTTTAACAGATAAACCATTAATAAAGACAACTACACAAAAAATAAAGAGAAAAGAAGAAATAAAGACTGTTTTATAAAGCAGTCTTTTATTATTATATTAGAATGTAGAAATATACATTAAACAGATAAACCATTTATCTAATTATTTATACCAGTCATATAAAAATGATTCACTAATCATATTCATAATTTATAAAATTATGATATAATTTAATTGCATTTTTACTAGTTGTTATATAATAAGGTATGGAGTAGATATGAAAATAAATGTGGTATGTAAAACAGATGAAAGTAAAGGAATATCAGATTTTAATGTAATCCTTGAGGGAAAATATAAGGATGAACTTGAAGATTTAAAAAAATACATAGAAAATTATAAAGGTAAAATTATAGTTCTTGATAACAATATTATTAAATCAATTGATTATAATGACATATTATGCTTTTTTAGTGATAAAAAAAATAATTATTGTAAAACTAGAGAAAAAATATATAAAATAAATCATAAACTTTACGAACTAGACGGAATAAGAGAGTATTTTATTAGAATTTCAAAAAAATGTATTATTAATATTAATTATTTAAAAATGTTTAAGAAAAACGAAAAACGGCAATATGGTTGCTATATTAGATAATGATATAGAAGAAATAATATCGAGAAGGAGAGTTCCAAATGTTGCAAAATTTATTGACCAGAGAAAAATATAAAATATTATTGTATAGATTATTTAAAATAATAGCACAATATATTTTTTTCTATTTAATATTTACATGTTTCATTAGTCTTACTGAATTTTCTATAATTAATTTTAGAGGTGGTAATATTAAAATTATTGATACGTATTGTAGAAATTTTACTGATATGAAAATAATATTCGTTTTTTTGATTTTATTTATATCTTTAAATGTTGTATTATATGTATATGATAAATTATCAATAAAAATCTTAAATGAAAAATTAAAAAGAATGAAAAGGAGAGTAAATAATAATGTATAAAAAATATATAGTATTTATAATCTTTATAATAATCTGTATTGCAATTGTAATAGGAGTAAATATTAGTAATAATTCATATATTTATCAAGAAGATGGGACAATCCAAGATTCAAATGGAGAATTAGTCAATCATTTGAAAGATATTAATAATATAGAAGAAAAGAAAAATCAGGTTCAATTTTTTCTAGAATATAATTTATTAACTAATGAGGAAGCGGAAGAATTATTGAAATAATCCATTTATCCCAGAAAAATCACCACTCATATAACAAAAGTTATAAAAAAGTACAATATCTATTAAAATTTGAATAAAAGTATGATATAAATATTATAGCAATAAAAATACTTACAAAAACAATTATTATATTTTTATAAAAGGGGGTATATATGAAGAAAAAAATATTTCTTATAATAATAATTGCCTGTATAATTTTAATTCCAATTTTTGTTTATGCTAGTAAATTTATTGGAATACCTATAGAGCAAACTATATCTAAAGAAGAAGTAGACAAAGAAAGAAAAGAGGAGAAAGAAAACTGGATAAAGAATCAAGAGAATATTAATTCGACATTTCAAAGTCAAGAAATAGATAAGGTTACTTTAGATAAATATGCTATTAAAGAAACTGAAGCTAATCAATTAGGAAATAAAATGGATGAAATAATAAAACGATTTTATCCAGAAGAATATAACTCAATATTAGAAAGCATTAAAGAAAATTCAGATAAGATGTCTTTAAATGAATTATATATGCAACCATATTCATTACGATTATTTGAAATTATTATTGATATTATAAAAAATAAAGACATTACAGAAGATGAAAAAAGCATATTGAAAGATTTCCTAAATGAGCAATACTATTTTTTAAATAATGATTCTGAAGTAAAAAAAGAAATACGAGAAATACTTGATATAGAGTAGTAGGCATTTGAATTTATAAATTTCTGGAAGGAAATGTTTGAATAAAAGATTTTCTAAAGAAGATAAAATCACAGTTCAAAATAATATTAGATTAATTCTTTCATATTTAGAAAATATAATAAATGCAAAGGAATTAAATGATTCAACATCACAAGAATGGGTAATAGAAACATCTGAAAATGAGATTACATATCAAGATTTACTTGGTACGAAAATTATGGAGTATTAAAGAATAATTATAAAACATTTGTTAGTACGATAAATATGCTAGAAGATAGTAAAGGAAAACAAAGTTTATTAGAAGCTGCAAATTTATATACTGTAACATTTGTTTCAGTACAAATTCCATTTTTATTACTTAATTATACATATTTAAATATTTATTATCTAAAACAAATTTAAAAAAAATCTATGAATTATTAAAATAATATTCAATTCATAATATCTCTTCTTACTGAATAATATTAATCAGTTGGAGGAGATTTTTATATGAAAAAGAAATTTTTAAAATATTTTATAATGTGCACTGCAGTTATATTCTTTATGTCATCAGTAGCATCAGCATCAAGCTATGATATTCCAGTATGGTCTAGTCAAAATAATAAATTAAATGAAGCTTATGATGATAATGCACCAATTAGCTCTAATAATATATTAGAAAATTCAATGGTTAATACTTTCAATACAGATTCTAGGGAGGTAAATGCAGATGTTACTAATTCTGAAACATTAGATTCATCAGATGCAGTAACAAATAATCCACTTAACTTAACTTGTGGTGGAGCAATACTTATTGAACAAAATTCAGGTAAAGTTTTATATGATTATAATATGCATGAAAAATTAAGACCAGCATCAGTAACAAAAGTAATGACAATTTTATTAATAATGGAAGCATTAGACAGTGGAAGAATATCTTTAACAGATAAAGTGCCTTGTAGCCAAAGGGCAAGTAGTATGGGTGGTTCTCAAATATGGTTAGATACAACAGAAGAACTTACAGTTGATGAAATGATTAAAGCAATATGCGTAGTATCTGCAAATGATTGCACTGTTGCTATGGCTGAATATTTAGAAGGTTCAGAAGAAGCATTTGTAGAGAAGATGAATGAGAAAGCAAAAGAACTAGGAATGAATGATACAACTTTTAAAAATTGTCACGGTATAGATGAAGATGGTCATATTACATCTGCTTATGATATAGCTATAATGTCTAGAGAATTATTAAAGAATCATCCTCAAATTACAAATTATACAACAATATATATGGATAGCCTAAGAGGTGGAAAATCAGAGCTTGTAAATACAAATAAATTAGTAAGAAATTATGAAGGTTGCACAGGTTTAAAAACAGGATCAACTAGTTTAGCATTATTTAATTTGTCTGCAAGCGCTACAAGAAATGGATTATCTTTAATTGCAGTAGTAATGAGGGGAGAAACAAGTAGTAAAAGATTTGAAGAAGCAAGAAAACTACTAGATTATGGATTTACTAATTATGAGTATAAAGAACTTGGAAAAGCAGAAGATGTAGTAGGTATTGCAAATATTGAAAAAGGAATAGAAGGAGAAGTAGAAGCGGTTTTAAGTAGTGATGCTGGAGTAGTTATTAAAAAAGCAAAAAATAATAATATTTCACAAAATATTGAAATATTTAATAATATTTCAGCTCCTATAACAAAGGGTCAAAAGGTAGGAGAGTTAACTTTTTTACTAGATAATGAGATAATTGATAAAGTGGACTTAGTATCTAATAAAGATGTAGATAAATATAGTTTAGGAACTATGATGAAAAAAATATATGAAAGTTGGTTTACAATCCTTAGAAAATCTTAAAAAAATAAGCTGGCACTAAAAAGTGCCAGCTCTTTTTACCAAAAGGAAGTCCTTCGGTGTGGTAGAAATCTTTGATTATTATTTGACATTTACGACTTCAGACAAGTACAATACTGCATTGAATTTATAAGGCTCTATAATTTGCCTATCGTCCATTGCGTAGTAGTAAGCCTTATAAGGCTTGCCTTTTTTCCATATCCAAATTAAGTTTTCTTGGATTTGAATTTTTTCTATACCATAATTAGTTTGTTTTGAATTTAATAATGATATAAGACTATTTTGTCTTTCTTTAGAGAGATATTGACTGATATTGCCACTTATATTGGGAACACTAAAAAGGTCTTCCAAATTCATCAATGACAATATACCATTTTTCCTTTTTTCAAAACAGAATTGCTTAGTTTGTGAACGTAGTTCAAAATTTTTGTATACCTCAAAAAATTCGGGTAATATAGGAATTCGTAAATCGTGCTCTCTGGGTGTATAATCATGAAGATCTAATTTCTCGAATATAGTTTGCGGATTAAAGTACTTTTGTGATGCGTAGAACATCCAATCAGGCATCTTTAACCGAATTAATAAATCTTTCTTTTGACCGATCTGAATAATGCTACCAGGAGTCTCAATCAATTCCTGCAACGTTTTAGATTTTTTTACAGGTTGATAATTTGTATACATCTTAATTCCTCCAAATACATAGTGTATCTATTATTATATCACTAAAACTTATTAATATCAACAATTATAGCTATTTCAATAGTAATTTTTATTATTACTATAAAATTAAATCTAATCCAATTTTACGATTTTTACATCAACACTATCATCATCACATGTTACATATAATTTAATATCATTTCCTGTATTATTTGTAAACTTTAAATCTAAGCCTCCACTGTATGAAACAGCAGCATCTTTTCCTTCTTCAATATATGAAACTTTTTTCTTATGAGGATGGCGTTCAGTAACTTCAATACCTTCTACTTTAAGTGCTGCATTATATATAGTTGTACTTACTTGACAATTACCCCCACCATAGCCTTTTTCAGTTTTTTGATTTACAAAAACATCGGCTTCTTGATATCCTTTTTCTGCCGTTGGTTGACCTACTATTGAATTAAAAGAAAAGCTATCTCCATTTTTAATTACTGTACCATTAATTGTATTACATGTAATATTTATATTATTTAATCTAGCACTATCGCCTTTTAAATTCGTAGAAAAAGAAGCAATTTCACTTTCAATAGGTGCAGTATTTAATGTACTTCTCGCATTGTTAGGTATATAAGTATTATTGATTTCATTAATTATATTCTCTTGTTTTTTATTCTCTTCAATTTTATTATTTATGTCATTATTTGATTGACTATTAACAGTATTATTAAAATACATATATATTGCAATTCCAATACTTATAATAACTAAAACTGATATTATTCCTATTACTACTTTTTTCAAAACATACACCTTCCTTTAAAATATAAAAATTTATTATTATTATATCCGTAAAAAAAATAATTATTTAAATATAGAAAACATACAAAAATTAACAAAAAACAAGATTGTAACTATATTTCACTATATTGACAATCTTTATTAATTTATTTATAATATAACTATAGTCGTAAAAATAGAATAATAATATTTTATAAATAAAAAATGGGAAGGATAGCAAATTATGGCAAGTAAAGTTTGGAAAAAATTACTTTTTTTTATTTTAATAATTGCATGTTTATTTAATATAACTCTTAAATTAGTACAAAGAAATTCGTTTAAAGACGAATTAAAATCTTCTGCACAATATGTTCAAAATTTAGTAACTGAAGAAAGTAATAATATAACTCATATTAATTACTAAAATATATCAACTGTTTAATATATTTATAGATAATCAACTTTTTAGGTTGATTATTTTTTTTTGTT
>CALXWV010000029.1 GCA_944392515.1 uncultured Clostridia bacterium | reverse complement strand
GTTTATCTTCTTATGCTAGACAGTTTTTAGGTATAATGGATAAACCAAATGTTGAATCAATTGAAGGATTATCTCCATCAATTTCTATAGATCAAAAAACAACTTCTAAAAATCCACGTTCTACTGTTGGTACAGTTACAGAAATATATGATTACATTCGTTTGCTTTATGCAAGAATTGGTGTACCATATTGTCCTAAATGTGGTAAAAAGATTGAAAAGCAAACTGTTGACCAAATAGTAGATAGCATTTTAGAATTTGAAGAAGGAACTAAAATACAAATTTTGGCACCAGTTATAAGAGGAAGAAAAGGTGAATTTAAAAAACTTTTAGAAGATTTTCAAAAAGAAGGATTTGTTCGTGCTAGAGTTGATGGAAATTTAGTTGAACTTTCAGATGATATAGATATAGATAGGAAAAAGAAGCATAATATTGATATAATTATAGATAGATTAGTTATAAAAGATAATATTAGAGCAAGACTTACTGAATCTGTAGAAACTGCTATGAAATATGCAAGTAATTTAGTAACTGTTGATGTACCAGGAAGCAAAGAATTATTATTTAGTGGAAACTATGCATGTCCAGATTGTGGTATTAGCTTTGAAGAATTATCTCCTAGTCTGTTTTCATGTAAGAACCCGATGTGAGCTTGTCCAACTGGTACAGGCATTGGTTATTTAATGAAAATGGATGAAGATTTAATCATACCAGATAAAAATTTAACTTTATATAATGGAGTTAAAGCTTTTGGTGCTAGTACAATGAAAAGAGGAGATACAATTGCTAAAATGTATTTTGAAGCAATTGGCAAACACTATGGCGTAGATATATCTAAACCAATTAAAGACTTACCTAAAGATTTCTTAAATAAAATTCTTTATGGTACAGGTGATGAAGAAATTGAGTTTGAATATGAAACTGCATTTGGTATTAGAAGAAATAAAGTACCATTTGAAGGAGTAATTCCTACTTTAGAGAGACGTCATAGAGAAACTAAATCTCAAGGTATGATGCAATTTTATGAGCTATATATGAGTGAAATGGAATGCCCAGATTGCCACGGAGCAAGATTGAAAAAAGAAAGCTTATCTGTTAAAGTGGGAGACAAAAATATAAATGAACTTACAGATATGTCAATTACACATATTAAAGAATATCTTCAAAATTTAGTATTAAGTGAAAAAGATAGCATTATAGCAGACCAAATATTAAGAGAATTAAATAAAAGACTTCAATTTTTAATTGATGTTGGACTTGACTATTTAACGCTATCTAGAAGTGCAGCAACTTTATCTGGTGGAGAAGCACAAAGAATTAGGCTTGCTACTCAAATAGGTTCAGGTTTAACTGGAGTTATGTATATTTTAGATGAGCCAAGCATTGGACTTCATCAAAGAGATAATGATAAATTAATTGCAACTCTAAAAAAACTTAGAGACTTAGGTAACTCAGTTATAGTTGTTGAACATGATACAGATACTATGTATGCAGCAGACCAAGTTATAGATATAGGACCATTTGCGGGAGTTCATGGTGGAAATGTAATGGCACAAGGTACTGCAGAAGAAATTTCAAAAATTCCAGATTCAATAACAGGGCAGTATTTGTCTGGAAGAAAGCAAATACCAGTTCCTAAAAAAAGAAGAAAATCTAATGGAAAATCTATAGAGATAGTAGGAGCAAAAGAGCATAATTTAAAAAATGTATCCGTTAAATTTCCACTTGGAGAATTTATTTGCATAACAGGTGTATCAGGGTCAGGTAAGAGTACATTAATAAATGAAGTATTATATAAGAACATTAATAAAATATTAAACAAGTCAAATGAAAGAGTAGGATTATGCAAAGAAATAAAAGGTCTTCATAATATTGACAAAATAATAAATATAGACCAATCACCAATTGGTAGAACTCCACGTTCAAATCCTGCTACATATACAGGTGTATTTGATATTATAAGAGACATCTTTGCTACAACAAATGAAGCGAAAATGCGTGGATATGAAAAAGGTAGATTTAGCTTCAATGTTCCTGGCGGAAGATGTGAAGCATGTTCTGGTGATGGTATTATAAAAATAGAAATGAACTTTTTATCTGATGTATATGTTCCTTGCGAAGTATGTAAAGGTAAAAGATACAACAAAGAAACACTTGAAGTTAAATATAAAGGTAAAAACATCTCAGATGTATTAGATATGACAGTAGAAGAAGCACTTAAATTTTTTGAAAATATACCTAGAATTAAACAAAAAATTCAAACTTTATATGATGTAGGACTAGGATATATTAAGCTAGGTCAACCATCTACTACATTATCTGGTGGTGAAGCACAAAGAATTAAACTTGCAACTGAACTTTCTAAAAGAGCAACTGGAAAAACATTATATATATTAGATGAGCCAACTACAGGTCTTCATATAGATGATGTTCATAGATTAGTAGATATTTTGCAAAGATTAGTAGATACAGGAAATACTGTAATAGTTATTGAACATAATTTAGATTTAATAAAAACTGCAGATTATATAATTGATTTAGGGCCTGAAGGTGGAGACAAAGGTGGAGAAATTATTGCTGTTGGTACTCCAGAGAAAATTTGTCAAAATGAAAGAAGTTACACAGGAAAATTCTTAAAAAAATACTTAGAAAAATAATAGGGATTCAACTATAAAAAACTGTTAGATATTTAATCTAACAGTTTTTTCTAATAAAATGAATTAAACTTTTATTGTTATATTGAAACCTTTACTTATAAAACTAATAATGGTATAATCATCTTGCTAATTTAAATTTAATTAGGGAGAAGGATTATGAAAAATATAGTAATTGGAATAGAAGGAATGGTTGGTGCTGGAAAGACCTCTATTTGTAATGAACTTTTAAATTTTGTACCTAATAGTATTTTTATAGATGGAAGCAAAATATATAGAGGATTAGTAGAAGCTTTGCATCAAAGTAATATAGATATGTCAAAATTAAATGACGTACCAAATTTAACTCCATTTGAGCTATTAAGAAAATTAAATGTTGAGTTTAAGATAGAAGATAGAAAAACAGTTATATATATTAATGGAAATAAAGTAAGTGATGATGCTATGAAAAGCATGCAAAATTCAATTGGTGTTTCTAAAATGGCAAATATGGCAGATAACAGTAAATTATTTACTTTTGCATATCATATTGTAAATGAATATAGTAAAAAATATAATTTAATAGTTTCAGCTAGAGATTTGGTTAAAATTTATCCTGAAATGGATTTACATATTTTTATAACCGCTTCACTTGATGAAAGAGTAAAAAGAAGATATAATCAACTGGATAAAAAATACACAATTGATGAAGTGAGAAATACTGTAATTCAAAGAGATATTTTACATGAAAAATCAGGATTTAATGAAATATCTAGTAAAACTATTAAAGTAGATGTAACAGAAGACAAAAGTGCAAAAGAGTCAGCACAAAAAATTTATGAAAAATATATTTACAAATTATTAGAAAAATAGTACCAAATATTGAAATATGAAATAAAATAATAGTAATACTTTAGATAGAAAGCTAAAGCACTTATTTGGAAGGAAATGAATTATAAAATGAATACATATATAAATGAAAAATTAATAGAATTTAATAAAAATATTGAAAATAAAAGAATAGCAATAATCGGACTTGGAGTAAGTAATAAGCCTCTTATTGATTATTTTTATAATCATAAAGCGAAAGTTACAGCTTTTGATGATAGAGATAAAGAAAAGATAGATAGCGATATTATAGAAAAGCTAGATAGTTATAAAATGAATTATTATTTTGGAGAAAACGCTTTAGATCATTTAGTAGGATTTGATTATATCTTCAGAGCACCAAGCTGTAGACCAGACACTCCTCAAATAGTTAAAGAAGTAGAAAGGGGAGCTATACTTACTTCAGAAATTGAAAAAGTACTAGAACTTGCTCCTTGTAAAGTTTTTGGCATAACAGGAAGTGATGGAAAAACAACAACAACAACATTAATATACAAAATTCTAGAAGCTAATGGATACAATTGTTTCTTAGGAGGAAATATAGGAACCCCTCTATTTACTGAAATTGAAAAAATGAAACCAGAAGATATGGTTGTACTAGAACTAAGCAGTTTCCAACTTATGAATATGAAAATAAGCCCAGATATTGCAGTAGTAACTAATATTGCTCCAAATCACCTAAATGTACATAAGGATTATCAAGAATATATTGATTCTAAGAAAAATATCTTTTTACATCAAAATTCTAATGGGTTATTGGTTATAAATAAAGACAATGAAATAACTAAAGAGTTTTACAAAGAAGCTAAAGGAAAAGTTAGATTCTTTAGTAGCAAAGAAATCTTAGATAATGGAGTTATTTTTGATAGATCAGATAATATTATAAAAGTTTGTGAAGATGGAATTAGAAAGCATTTTGTTAAAAAAGAAAATATGAAACTAAGAGGAGTGCATAATTGTGAAAATGCATGCGCAGCTATTGCAGCAACTATGGATTTTTCAAAAGAGGATATAACTCGTAAGACAATAGAAGAATTTTCTGGAGTTGAACATAGAATAGAATATATTAGAACTATTAATGGAGTAGAATGGTATAATGATTCTATTGGTACTAGTCCAAGTAGAACTATTGCAGGTTTAAATTCATTTGATGAAAAGATTGTTTTAATTGCGGGTGGATATGATAAACATCTAGATTATGAACCTATTGCTAAACCTATTATGCAAAATGTTAGTAAACTTATATTAGTAGGTCAAACATCTGAAAAAATACAAAATGCAGTTTTAAATGAAGCAAATAAAGAAGGAAAAACTATTCCAATATATAGATGCAGTACTCTTGAAGAAACAATTAAAAAGGCAAAAGAAGTAGCTATAAAAGGTGAAGTAGTTTTATTTTCACCTGCTAGTGCAAGTTTTGATATGTTTAAAAACTTTGAAGAAAGAGGAAATAAATTTAAAGAGTTGGTAAATAAAATTTAAATTAAAAATTATTAATACAATTTATTCACTAATATAAACCTTCTACATATTATATGTTAGGAGGTTATTTTTATGTATTATCAAAATTATGAAGATTATATGAAAAGTGTATTAGGAAATTCATACCAAAATGAGTATATGAATCAAAATTATAATATTCCATATATGTCAAATCAGAGTATACCAGTAAATGCAAATGTTATGGAAAACACAAGTGTTAGACCTATAAATAATATGCAAAATAATGCAAATGTTTCTACATATAATAAAGATATGAATACAACAGAAAAAATGGAAAAGATTAAAAAAATGTATCCAGAAATTTTTGCTTTACTAATGCCCATGATAAATAAAATAGTTGAAGAAAATAAAAATAAAGAAATTACTGAAAGTTTAATGGAAAACATGACTATGGAAATATACAATAATATTGAAGATGATATGATGTGTAGAAAAGTAGAAAGTCCAAAGCAATCTATAAATATTCCTAACACAAGAAATACTGTAAATAATTCTAGAATAAGTACTACTCTAAACAGCACGACTGCAACTTCAAGAATATCTTCACAAAATAATAGCAATATTAATGTTGCAAAACCTGAAACAAGAGAAAGAGCTTTAACTAACAGTAATTGTATTCAAAATAACAAGAAAATAGGAAATCCTACATTAAAAGATCTAATTAAAATATTAATAATAAACAAAATAATAGATAACTTAAAGAATCAATCTAAGCAAAAACAAATGATGTACTATAATTCAAATTTAAATCAAAATATGACAAATCAAGTGCCTATGCAAAATGCTGGATATTATCCAAATAATTATTTTTTGCCAAATATACAGCCAATGCAAATGAACCAACCAAGTCCTATGATGAATAACTATAATCAAATGCCCCAAGGAAATATGATAAGAAATATACCAAATATGAACTATCCATTTACAAATTATTTTTATACTCCATATCCAGAAGATGAATGTGCAAACTAAAAAATTGACTTTTAATTTCTTAGATGGTAGAATACAAATTGTAAAAAATAAAACTAATAAAATCTTTTTGAATAAAAAACATTAAATTTACTAAAAATAGACAAAAGAGGAGAAATAAATAATGGCAGTAGCAGAAGAAACAAAGGTAAGAAAACATAATTTAAAATTATATCCAAGATATTTAATGCTAGGATTTGATTTATTATTTTATTATGGCATTAGAGTAATGTTTTTAACAGAGGTTAAAGGAATTACTAGTCCGCAGATTCTATTATCTTCAACAATTTATGCTTTTTCTATGATAATTATGCAAGTTCCAGCAACACTGCTTACTTCAAAATTAGGATACAAAAATACTGCAATTACCGGAAACATTTTAAATATTATTTGGGCTTTAATTTTAATTACATTTAAAAGTTTTGCAGGATTAGCATTATCGCAGGTTATAAGTGGTACAGCATTTGCTCTTAAATATGTATCAGAATCTAATCTTCTAAGTTCATCAATCCCTCAAGCTCCAACATATCAAAGAAATGAAATATTTAGTAGATTAGATAAAAAAGGATTTTCAAGATATTGTATTTTTTCTGCAATATCAACTATTATTTCTGGATTTTTATATAATATTAATCCATACATTCCAATATTTTTATCTTTAATTTGCATAATTGCATCAACTGCTATATCTTTTAATTTTAATGATATTAGAGAAGATGAGAGCAAGCAAAGTTTCAAAGATTATATGAAAGATTTAAAGAAGGGATATAAATTCATTACTAAATCCAAGAGGTTAAGAGCTTTACTAGTTATGACAGGTGCTGTATGGGGAATAATAGGACTTCTTGATTCTTATCAGTTAACTTTACTGCAAGATATAGGAGCAACATCAGTACAAATTGGTATCATATTTGCTATGTTTGAATTAACAAGAGGATTATTTTCTAATACAGCAATAGATTTTAACAAAAAATTTAAAAATAAATCATTAACAAATATTTTATTAACTTTTGCAATTGGATTTATTTTAGCAGGAATAGTAGCTTTTTCTCATATACCTTTTTATACAAAATTAATAACTATTGTTGTTATATTACTTGTAATGGGTGGAGCAAATGCAATAGATCAAATACTTGCTAAAAAGTATGTTAATAATTTTACAAGTTCAAAGATTTTGCCAGCAATATATTCAGCAAAATCAATTTGTGATAATCTTTTAAGAACTGTAATAACATTACTTGGTGCTTTAGTACTTGGTATATACAATATAGATATTGCAACAGTAGCAATGGGAATATTTATTTTAATTTTAACATTAGGTCTTACAGTTTATTCAAAAGATAAACTGGGGCTAAAACCTGAAGAATATACACAAAAAGATATTTATAAGAGATAAGGTGAATATATTTTAACGATTTGACATATTATAATTAATGTAGTATACTATAAATAGCTTATAAGTTTTGACTTAATTAAAACTTGTCATAGTATTTCACCCCCTTCCATAAGGTGGCATGTACTAATTATATATGGAATGGAAATATTTGTCTATATATTTTACAAAATTTCGTTAATTTATTAATAAATAAAAAGTATAATTTTTAATAATCTTCATATAATAATATTAGCTAAAACAGAGGAGAAGATTATAAAAATGGTTTCTGATATAAATTATTGGAGTAAAGTTTTAAAGCGTTTATTTTTATTAGCTTTAACAGTAATAATAATACTCATTTGTTTCAAATTATCAGTTTTTTATATGCCATTTTTAGTATCCTTTGTTTTGGCTTTATTATTTGAACCAATAATTAGACTTCTTATGAAAAAATGGAAATGGACAAGAAGATTAAGTAGCATTTTTATTATGGTTATTTCAATACTAATTATTGTAGGAATTTTAGCTTGGGGAATAATAACACTTTTTAAAGAAGCAAATAATTTACTAGAAGATTCAGAAATGTATTTTAATAATGCAAAAGGATTAATAGATAGCGTTACACAGAAAATTAATATATTAGACAAAGTCCCAGAAGAACTTAAAACTAGTATAGAACAAGTAGAAAGCAATGTAGTAAATTCATTTACATCTGGAATTACTAATATACTTACAGGAATAACAAACTGGATAATGGAAATACCAAATCTTTTATTATCTGTATTTTTCTCAGCAATGGCATTATATTTTTTATGTACAGACAAAATATATATGATAGACCAATTAGAACATCATCTGCCAGAAGTATGGATGAAGAAACTAACGAAACACTTAAAAGAAATTGCTAAAGCTTTAGGAGAATACTTAAGAGCTGAAGCAACACTTATATTTGTATCATTTATTATTTCATTAATTGGTCTTACTATATTTAACTTCATAGGATTAAATGTAGAATTCCCGCTTCTAGCAGCATTAGGAATAGGATTTGTTGATGCTCTTCCAATATTAGGTTCAGGAACTGCAATGATTCCTTGGGCTATTATTAGTAGTTTAAATGGTGATATTGTACTCGGCATTAGCATACTTGGCTTATGGGTAATTATGAGCGTAGTCAGACAATTCTTAGAACCTAAATTAGTTAGCAAACATATTGGAATACATCCAGCATTTACATTAATTGCAATGTATACTGGATATAAAATTTGGAATGTATGGGGACTTATTTTGGGACCTATATTACTTATAATATTTAAGAACATATTTGCAGGAATATTAGATAAAGGAGTAATGAAGGCTATATTTGATAGACAGTCTTAAATATACACAACATAAAATCTTTTATCAAAAACACAAATATATATTCTAAAATATATATTTGTGCAAATCGTTATTAGTCTACTGGCATATATACAAATTCATCTTCAGGAGCTTTAATGGTTTTTATATTAGAAATTTCTAAAATAGGAATTTCACCATTATAGTTTCCTTTTTTTATTGTGCCAGTAGCTTCTATCCAACAGCCAGAATCGAAATTTTGAGCTGTGTTACATTCAGAAAGCATACCAACAATCACAGCACCTTGGTTATTATCAATAATCATAGTTCTAGCAATGACAAATTGCGTACTAGAAAAATCAGGTAACCTATATACATATCCAGTTAATTTATACGTTTTTCCAACATAATTGTTAATGCTTTCATGTGAAGCTTTCAAAAAGTTTGTATACTCATCAGTGGTTATTTCAATAACGTCACTAGATTCTGCTAAATTACTTTTAGAAGCGGATACTATTTTGAAAATAGCAAATATGAGTATGGCAATGATTAATATAGTCAATATTACTAAACATACTTTCCAAATTTTTTTACTATTTATTTTAAAATTACAAATAAACATACATTTCACTCCTTATGGATTGCATTTGCCTAGTTTGTGCATGGCTATAAATAAATGCAATATAACTTTGTTTTACTAGAGTGTATGATGAAACGATTGTCCTTTATTACATTTTTTTCAGTTGGGGGACGGTCCTTAAATTAAATTTATACCTGCAAAAAGTGGCAACTTTTCTAAAAATATGCCTGCAAAAAGTGGCAACTTTTCAAAAAACATACCTGCAAAAAGTGGCAAAAAATATTGAAAAACTAAAAAAACTATGTTAAAATAGTTATGAATAAAATAATTAATTGAGAAAGGAATGTATAATATATATTATACAAGGTAATGCAAATGCAAAGATTATTTGAGAAGAAATTGCTTGATTGGAAGCAATCAGGAATGAAAAAGCCTTTAATGATTGTTGGTGTAAGACAAATAGGAAAAACATATATTATAGAAAAATTCGCTAAAGAAAATTTTGAACAATACTTATATTTTAACTTAGAAAAAAATGAAGAAATTAGAAATATTTTTGAAAAGACTATCGATGATGTAAAAATAATAGAAGAGTTAGAGTTGTATTTAGGAAGGAAAATTGATATAGATAAAACAATATTTTTCTTTGATGAAGTACAAACTAGTGAAAATTTTATAGTTTCATTAAAATATTTTAACGAGTCTAATAGACCTTATAAAATTGTTTGTGCTGGAAGCTTATTGGGAGTAAAGTTAAATAGATTTAAAAGCTCTTTTCCGGTTGGAAAAGTAAGAATAGAGTATATGTATCCAATGAACTTTGAGGAATTTCTTATTGCAACAGGGAAAGAATTATTAAAAGAGAAGATAGAAGAATGCTATAACAATATGCAACCTATGCCAGAGTTTGCACATGAACAAGCAATAACTTTATATAAGCAATATTTATGTGTTGGAGGTATGCCAGAAGCAGTAAATAATTTTATTGAAAACGATTTAGATATATTAAAATTTGATTCACATATTCTTTCTGATATAAAAGATATGTATATAGCTGATATGCAAAAATATGTAAAAAATAATATGGAAACAGTTAAAATAGAAAAAGTATATAAAAATATTCCAAGTCAATTGGCTAAAGACAACAAAAATTTTCAATATAGTTTTATTGAAGAAACTGGAAGAAAAAGAAAGTATGAAAGTGCTATTGATTGGCTTGTATCTTCTAAGATGGTTTTAATAAATTATAATGCTAAGAGAATGGAAATTCCTTTAAAAGTATATATAGATGAAGACAAATTTAAGCTATACCTTAGTGATGTTGGAATATTAACAAATATGAGTGAAATAAAATTTCCAGATATAATGCTAGATAAAACTTTCATTTATAAAGGTGCAATTACAGAAAATTATATTGCTCAAGAATTAACTTCAAAAGGGCAATCGTTATATTATTGGACATCAGACAGAAGCGCTGAAACAGATTTTGTATTATATAGTGATGAAGATGGCATTATTCCTATAGAAGTAAAAAGTGGCAATAATGTAAAGTCGGTTAGTTTAAATATTTATATTAATAAATTTAAACCTAAATATGCAATCAGATTTTCTACAAGAAATTTTGGCTTTGAAAATAATATAAAATCAATTCCTTTATATGCTGCTTTTTGTGTTAAGTAAAAAGTAAGGAGTATAACAAAATGGAAGTGTAGTTAATATTGAAACTATAGTATAAAATTTTTTAAAATTGGGGACGGACCTAAAACGGAAATTTTCCAAAAAGGACCGTCCCCAATTTAAAAAATTCCCTACAAATTATTGCAAAAATAATAATTACGTGATATATTATACACGTATAAAAATGATTACTTACGAGAAAAGAGGAATATTATGAAATTATTTAAGTCATATAGTGAAAAAGAAGTAAAAAGAATAATGCCATTAGTAAACAAAATAAATGGCTTAGAACCAGAAATGGAAAAACTTTCTGATGAAGAATTAAGAAAAAAGACAGATTATTTCAAAAAAGAATTAAAAGAAGGAAAAACTTTAGATGATATACTTCCAGAAGCTTTTGCAGTAGTTAGAGAAGCTTCTAAAAGAGTTTTAGGTATGAGACATTTTGATGTGCAATTAATTGGTGGTATTATATTACACCAAGGTAGAATTGCTGAAATGAAAACTGGTGAAGGAAAAACACTAGTTGCAACACTTCCAGCATACTTAAATGCTCTTACTGGCAAAGGAGTTCATGTAATTACAGTAAATGATTACTTAGCAAAAAGAGATAGTGAATGGATGGGAAAACTATATAATTTCTTAGGACTATCTGTTGGCTTAGCAATCAGTGGTATGAAACCAAATGAAAAACAACATGCATATAACTGTGATATTACATATGGAACTAATAATGAATTTGGATTTGATTATCTAAGAGATAACATGGTTGTATATTCAAATCAATTAGTTCAAAGAAAATTAAATTATGCAATCGTTGATGAAATAGATAGTATTTTAATAGATGAAGCAAGAACACCACTTATTATATCTGGTAGAGCAAATCAAGCATCAGATATTTATAAAAAAGCAGATAGATTTGTATCAAAACTTGAATCAAAGACAATTATCGAAGAAGATGTAAAAGATGAAGCTCAAGCTGAAGATAATGAAAAATATGATTACATTGTTGACTTAAAAGCAAAATCTGCATCACTTACACAAAAAGGTATTGCTAAAGCTGAAAAAGAATTTGGCTTAGAGAATTATAATGATATAGAAAACTCAGAATTAGTTCATGCTGTTAACCAAGCTTTAAGAGCTCATGGAATTATGAAAAAAGATGTAGATTACATTGTTAAAGATGGACAAGTTCTAATTGTTGATGAATTTACAGGACGTATAATGTATGGTAGAAGATACAATAATGGTCTTCATCAAGCAATAGAAGCTAAAGAGCATGTAAAAGTAGCAGATGAATCAAAAACTTTAGCAAATATTACATTCCAAAACTATTTTAGAATGTATGATAAATTATCTGGTATGACTGGTACTGCTATGACAGAGGAAGAAGAATTTGAAGAAATCTATAAATTAGATGTTATAGAAATACCAACAAATAAACCAATGATTAGAAAAGATAATCCAGATATTATATATAAAAATGAAGATGCTAAATTTAGAGCAGTTATAAGAGATATTAAAGCAAGTTATGAAAAAGGACAACCAGTTTTAGTAGGTACTGTTTCTATTGAAAAATCTGAAAAACTAAGCAAAATGCTAGATAAAGAAAGAATACCACACCAAGTATTAAATGCTAAATACCATGAAAAAGAAGCTGAAATTATAGCTCAAGCTGGTAAATATAAAGCTGTTACAATTGCAACAAACATGGCAGGACGTGGTACAGATATTATGCTTGGTGGTAACAGTGAATTCTTAGCAAAACAAGAAATGAGAAAAAAATATTCTTCAGAAGAAATAGAAGAAGCTTCTGCATTTAATGAAACAGATGATGAAGATGTTATAGCTAGAAGAAAATTATATAGAGACTTAGTAAAGAAATATGACAAAGGCATAGAAGAAGAAAAGCAGAAAGTAATTGATGCTGGTGGATTGAAAATTATTGGTACTGAAAGACATGAATCTAGACGTATTGATAATCAGTTAAGAGGTCGTTCAGGACGTCAAGGTGACCCAGGAGAGTCAAGATTCTATATTGCACTAGATGATGATTTAATGAAAATCTTTGGTGGAAATATGATTACTAAAGTATATAATACTTTAGGTGCATCAGAAGATATGCCAATTGAATCAAGAGTTATATCTAAAGCTGTTGAAAATGCTCAAAAGAAAGTTGAAGGTAGAAACTTTAGTATAAGAAAGAATGTACTTCAATATGATGACGTTATGAACAAACAAAGAGAGATAATCTACAAGCAAAGAAGAGAAGTTCTAGATGGTGAAAACTTAAAAGATAGTGTACTTAATATGATAGATTCAGTAGCTGAAACAATAGTACCTATGTATATAAATGAAAATAGTCATGATGAAGAGGGAGTACTTCAAGAAGTTGAAACAGAATATGGTATTAATGAATTAGATTCATTAAAGAAAGATAAAGTTACTGCAGAAGATGTAATTTCTGAAATTAAAGAAAAAGCTCATAATATCTATGAAGATAAGTCTGAAAGATTTGGAGAAACATTTAGAGAACTTGAAAGAGTTGTAATGCTAAAAATAGTTGACCAAAAATGGATGGAACATATTGATAATATGGACGAACTAAAAAATGGTATTGGACTTCGTGCATATGGTCAAAAAGATCCAGTTGTTGTATACAGAATGGAAGGATTTGATATGTTCGACCAAATGGTTCAAGATATTAAATTTGATGTTGTTAAATTATTAATGCATGCAAGCAAGAGAGATGAAGGAACATCAAGAAAAGAAGCAGCAAAGATTACTGATGCAGGCTTACAACAAAAAACAGCAATTGAACTTGTTGATGGTAAACTTTCTCCTAAAGAAGGTGGACTTAACAAAACAGTAGTTAATGAAGCACCAAAGATTGGAAGAAATGACCCATGTCCATGTGGTTCGGGCTTGAAATACAAGAACTGCCATGGAAAGAATGTATAATGGGTAAAATTTTAAATTTAATTACTGGTTTTTATATAGTAAAATATTTAACATTCGATTTTTAGTGCGAAAATATTTATATTAAAGCCTAGGTAATGTAGCTAAATGCTAAGCGTATGTTAAGTACGCTATTACCTAGGCAGTTTTTATTATAATTAAATTATTAAAAATTAATCTTAACAAAAGTTTATGTTATAAAAAATATATTAATATTAGGAGTATTGCCATGGTAGTAGACGTAATGGATTTAAATATAAATAAGTTAGTATTTAATAGGCCTTATGATAGTAGAAGATTAAGAAGAGGAAGAGATTTGTACGAAAGACATAATGTTACTATTAAACTTGTAGACAAAATTGGAGAAAATGAATATAATGTCGAGGCTAATGTTGAGGGAAGTAGTAGCTTTACATATTATAGAACTAAATTAAAAATAAAAGAAAACAAGATAATTGATTGCAGTTGTACTTGTGAAGATTTTAGAAGTGGCTATACTTGTAAACATATAATTGCTACTGCACTTGAAACAGTTGATCCAAATTCTCCTAGTACTGAAAGAGGTAGAAAATTACAAGAAGAAAAAAGAAAAAAAGAAATGGAAGAAATAAAAAGAAGACAAGCAGAAGAATTGAAAAGACTTCAATATAATAGAAAATATTCAACAGGCTTAAATCTTTTATCAATGTATGAACAAGATAATAATACTAAAATACAAAATTTAAACATTCCAGATTTATATTTAAAAGCAAGTACAGAAAAACTAAAAAAACCATCAGAACTCGCTACTAGTGTAAAAATTACTTGTACTTCAGAGTTAGAAACTAAGAATTCATTAAATGTATCATTTAAAATTGGGGAAAGTAGAATGTATGCTTTAAATGTTTCTGATTTTTATAAAGCATATAAAGAACAATCTGAGTTATATATAGGGAAAAAATTATCTTTGATACCTAAAAAAGAAAATTTTGAAGATGGTTCTAAAGACATGTTTGATTTTATAATTAAATATGGTGAAATCGTAGATTTTTATAATAGAAATAGCAGATATGGTACTAATTTTAATAGAAAAATAAATGTTTCAGATAATAATATTGATGAGTTTATGCAAATTATGAAGCAAAATGGTAATATGATAATTAAATCATATATGGATGGAGAAAGTGATTATACTTTTACTGATGAAAAACTTAATATTTATTGTGTTTTTGATAGGGAAGATGTAGAATTTTTTGAATACAGTTGGAGAAGTTATGAAGATGCTAAATATAGTAAAAGTAAAGAATATGTACTTAAGCTTAATTTAGAAGATTATGGAATATTATATTCAAGCAAAAATGTATATTTCTTTTATCAAAACAAAATATATACATTAGAAAAAGAAAAATGGCTAATGGATATATTAAATTTATTTAGTCGTGAAGAAAGAATTATTGTTCCAAAAGATAAAGTTGATGAATTTAAAAATGTAGTTTTCCCAAAATTAAGATTTGTAAAAGATGAAACTATTAAAAAAGTTGAAGAAACATCTACATATATTGTAAATAAAGTTGATGCTAAAATGCTATTAGATGTAGATAATGACGGAAATATACTATTAACTTTAAAGTTTTGTTATGGAGATAATGAATGCAATATATTAGATAAAAATTATAATAACTTTATAAAAGAGAATAACATAATTAGGGATATTCCTTCTGAAACTAAAATACTAGAAAGATTATTTTTAGATGGATTTGAGTATGTAAAAGATAGAAAAGAATTTATCATGAAAAATACTGATGACATATATTATTTTATAACTAATAAAATTGAAGGATATATGAATGACTTTGAAATATTAGCTACAGATAAATTTAAAAATAAGCAAATAAAAAGACCTAAGATTTCTAGTGTGGGTATAAAAATAGATAATGGTCTATTAGAATTAGACTTATCTAAAATTAATATAGATATTAAAGAAATAAAAGATATTTTAAAAGATTACAACATAAAGAAGAAATATCATAAATTAAAAAATGGAGACTTAATAGATTTATCAGATAATAGTGATTTAGCATTATTAGATGAAATGTCTACAACTTTAGATATTGATTATAGTAAAATAGATAAAGGCGTTGTAAATCTTCCTATTAGTAGAAGTTTTTATTTAGAAAAATTAATTGAATCTAATAAAGACATTAATGTATCCAAAAATGAAGAGTTTTCTAAAATCATAGACTCAGTTGAAAATTCTGATTCACAAGATGAAATTGAGCTTGATAAGAATTTTGAAGAGAAACTTAGAGATTACCAAAAAATAGGATATAAATGGCTTAAAACTTTGGAAAAATATAAATTTGGTGGAATACTTGCAGATGATATGGGACTTGGAAAAACTCTTCAAATAATTGCACTTTTACAATCTAGTAAAAAAGATAAAAAGAAGAGTACTTCTATAGTTGTTTGTCCTAGCACTTTAGTTTTAAATTGGAAATCTGAAGTTGAAAAATGGTGTGATTCTATGAAACTTTTAATAGTAAGAGGTAATGCTGAAGAAAGAGCTAAACAACTAGAAAATTATAAAGATTTTGATTTAGTAATTACATCATACGACTTACTTAAAAGAGATATTGATAATTATAATGATAAATATTTCAAATATATTATTGCCGATGAAGCTCAATACATAAAAAATTCAACAACACAAAATGCTACTTCTCTAAAAAATTTAAAAGGAGAAATAAAATTTGCATTAACTGGTACTCCGATAGAAAATTCAGTTGCAGAATTATGGTCTATATTTGATTTTATTATGCCAGGATATTTGTATAATTATAATAAATTTAAAAAGAAGTTTGAAGAACCAATTTTAAAAAATCAAGATGTAGAAGCTTTATCTAGACTAAAAAAATTAATTGCTCCTTTCGTATTAAGAAGAGTAAAAAAAGATGTATTAACAGAACTTCCTGAAAAAAATATTACTATTATGAAAAATCAGATGGAAGATGAACAGCAAAAAATTTACTTGTCATATTTAATGCAAACTAGAAAAGAAATTGCTGAAGAATTAAGTGATAGTACTTTTGAAAAAAGTAAATTTAAAATTCTTATGTTACTTACAAGGTTAAGACAAATATGTTGTCATCCTGGACTTTTTATAGATAATTATAAAGGTGGAAGCGGAAAGCTAAAGCAATGTATGGATTTGATAAATGATGCTATAGAAGCAAATCATAAAATCTTACTATTTTCAAGTTATACTTCAATGTTTGATATAATAGAAAAAGAATTAGATAAGCAAAAAATAAAATATTTCAAATTAGTAGGATCTACTCCGGTAAGTAATAGAATTGAAATGGTAGAAGAATTTAACAAAAATAAAGATATTAAAGTATTTTTAATATCACTTAAAGCTGGAGGAACAGGACTTAATTTAACTTCAGCAGATGTTGTTATACATTATGACCCTTGGTGGAATGTATCAAGTGAAAATCAGGCAACAGATAGAGCATATAGAATTGGTCAGAAGAACAGTGTACAAGTTTATAAACTTATAACATCTGATTCAATAGAAGAAAAAATAAATAAAATGCAAGAGAAAAAAGAAAAACTATCAAAAGATATTTTATCTACAAAAGAAACATTTATTAATAAAATGTCTAAAGATGAAATATTGGATTTGTTTGCTTAATTTAAAAATATAATAAAATTATATAAATAATCTAGAATCTAAATAAAAAACGGTTCTAGATTATTTTATAGCAAAGAATTAAAACAAAAACGAATATAGATATATTATATATTTATTTTTATTGCTAATAAATTTTATAAATGATATACTTTATAAAAATAATAGTTATTAGGGGGATATTATGAAAAAAGGAATTAAAGCATTGCTAATTTTATTAATAATAATTATAATAATTGGAACAATTATAGGTGGAATATATTTTTATAAATTAAAAAATAATTTATTATATACTTTAGAAGGTGTAGTAGTAAAAGTAAATGATTATAATTTATCTATTATGGACGATGATAAAAATTTATATACGGTAAGTTTCGCCAAAGAAGGAAATATAGGATTTAATATTAATCAAGAGATAGAAATATATTTTGATGGAATGATAATGACATCTTATCCTGAACAAATTAGAAATGTAGGTAAAATAGAAATAATAAAAGAAAAAAGCGATATTTCAATTCCTAAAGATGTACTTATAAGATATTATAGCTCCCCAGATAATGTTTCTTTAAATATTAATAAAATTTCAAATAAAGGTCTTGAAATTAGTATAAAAGATACAAATAATTTAAAATATACTTATTCTAAAAACTATACAATTTATAAAAAAGTAAAAAATGAGGATTATACGGGAATTGGTTACCAGATTGGAGAAAATACAGGAAATTCTTTTGCGGGATTTTCACGGAATAGGTTTGGAATATATTTGGAAAGAAGTAGATGAAGTTTCAAATAAAGAGAAAAGTAATTCAATAATTGATGAAGAAAAAGATGGCATAATTTATAGAAAAGTAGATTGGTCAAATATATATGGAGAATTAGATGAGGGTGAATATGATATGAAATTTATATCATTAAATTCTTATTATATAAAAATTACATTTACAATTAATGAAAATGGAAATATAAATGAATATAATTGTTCATTTGGATGGTAAAGGAGAAAAATTGAAATACTTAATTCGAGAAATAAAAAAAGAAGATAATAAAATAATAGAAAAAATAATAAGAGATTGTTTGATAGAGTTTGGAGCAAATCATGAAGGAACAGCTTGGACGGATCCAAATTTAGATAAATTTTCTTTTGTCTATTCTAATCCTGGAAATAAGTATTTTGTCGCAGAAGATGAAAATGGAAAGGTTGTAGGAGGAGTTGGTATTGGTAAAATAGATGGAATAGAAGATACCTGCGAACTACAAAAAATGTATTGCATAAAAGAAGTAAGAGGAACAGGAGTATCTCATAAATTAATAGAAAAAGCTTTAGAATATGCTAAAAAATACTATTCTAAATGTTACCTAGAAACTTTAGATAATATGATAGGTGCACAAAAGTTCTATGAAAAATATGGTTTTAAAAGGATTAAAAATCCAATAATAAAAACAGAGCATTTTGCATGTGATGTTAGATATTTGAAAAATCTAGATTAAATTTAGTAATCTACAAAAAGTGATTTAAAAATATGAATATGATAAATTAAACTAATTGTAGGATTAATTTTTTTGTATAGAAATAGATATTATTATTGATATAATAAAGGATTAATATTATGCGAAAGTTAAATTTAATAGTTGTATTTAGTGAAAATTTAGATAATGTGCTTTTTTGCATTAGAGCAAAAGAGCCATATAAAGGTTTATATAACTTTTTAGGTGGAAAAGTAGAAGAAGGAGAAACTAATGATGATGCAGCATATAGGGAATTATTTGAAGAAACAGGAATATCTCGTAAAGATATAAAATTAGAACATTTTATGGATTTAAATTACTTTATGTATGAAAATAATTTACAGGTCTATTATGGGATATTAAAAAATCCTGTAACTCTTGTAGAAGAAAAAAATAAATTGGAATGGGTGCAAATAAATAATGAATTGTTGAATAATGAAAAGTTTGCAGGCAATTATAATATTCCACATATAATAAAGCAAATTAAAGTGTATTTAAAAAACGGAACATAAATTGATAAATAGTAATTTGTAAAGGAGGTATTTATGGGAATAGAACATTCGCAAAATTATTTACATAGTAAACAACTTGTA
>CALXWV010000028.1 GCA_944392515.1 uncultured Clostridia bacterium | reverse complement strand
CTTATAATTGTCCTAAATGTGATACCAAAATGGATTTTGTCCTCTGCATAAATTAGAAATGAGGTTTTATTATGTTTGATTTTAATTCTTTTCCATTTAAATTAAGTGGTAAAACAGTTGCTTACATCTGTCCAAAATGTAAATATAAGTTTGATGCTCCAATTGAAGCCGTTTTAGAATTTGAACAGGAAGATGAATGGAATGGATTACCTATTTCAACTCCCCCTTATACTATATGTGCTAAATGTAAATTCGATAAATGTGTTCCAATTGATTATGTATCAAAGAGAGGTTTCCATCACATCTATAAGGATAATTAATTATATACTTAACTCCATTTTTTTACATACCAAATTAAGTTTTGATTTGGTCTATTTTTGTTGTACTATATTTTTTTATTTTGTTTTTAATTATGTATTACTTTCCTATTATATAAAAAAAGAATTCCCTGGTAATTGAATAGGAATCCTTAATTATATTTTAGTTTTCTTTTTTATCATATAGTATATACATTCTTTTCATAAGGATAAATATATTTACAAGAACTACTATTGATAAATAATATATTATAAAACTAATAGCAAATAAAATAACCTCATTTTCAATTTTTTCTATAAACATATATATGAATGTGCTTATAAGCAAAAATACACTCAATAGGATTTCAAACATTATTGTATTAATAGTTTCTTTAAGTGTTTTGTTATAGTTTCCTGAATGTTTATTTTCAAAATTAATTACAATAGACATAATTGAAAAGAACATTGCTATTAATATTGACAATACTACATTAACATTGTCTATTATTTCTACATCTATAGTTTTGATTCTTGCAATTCCAATTGCTATTATAATAGGTAAAATATATATTATTATTATACTTTTACTGTTTTCAAGCATACTATATTGCTCTTTTACTATCTTCCTTACATCTAAATAATTATTATATTTTTTAAACGCACTAATTATCATAATTAATAATGGTATTATTATAAACCCCATAGGAGAAATTATAAATTTAAATACAATATCAAGCATACTTGACTCCTTTTAATTGGTAATATTAAATGTCATCTTCTCCATATATTCCTCAGTTACTTTCTTAAAATGTTCTAATAATTTTTCCTGATCCGGATAGCCATTTGACATTCTTATTTCTTTTGGTAAAGATTCAATAATACTTAATTTATTAATATTATTTAAATTAATTGTTCTCACTCTACCTGAAGCATCTTCAACGTTAACTTTTACTTGATCATATTTTGAATCTTCTAATTCAAATATTCTGTTTGGCCTTTTTACAAAATTGATTAATTTCTCTTTCATACTATCTTTCATAATTAACTTTGAATAAGATACTTCTTGCTTTCCATAACCTATGCCTATATTGTCAGAAGTATCATCAGATATATTATTTTTTACTACTGTCAGTTTATTTATTTTACTTTCTTTTAATAACCTTTCAAAAAAAACTTCCGGGCAAATATTTCCACTGTATATTGATATATTAAAATATTTTGTCAAATATTCTTTTAAGTAATTCATTGTGATTGTTTTTATTCCATATACTCCTATATTCTGAAAAATTATTATGCCTTTTTCCACTTCATATTTTTCATTTTTTTTAGGAATTGCTAAAAATAAATAGAATGGCTTTATATCTGCATCTTTACCTTTCTTTTTATAAACAACTTCATTTGTTTCTATATCTGTAATTTCTGATTCTATTCCATATGCTCCTGAATTTATTTTTCCCATAAAATACACATAGTTTGCCTCTTCACCCTCTATTCTTACACTTTTATCAAATGAAAATAATTTTTGTTCTTCAATGTAGTTATTATACTCACCATGCTTTTTCCAAAAGTCAATAAATACTTTCATAAAATTAGGGAATTCTTTTTCCTCATTTTTCTCTTTGTTTTTATATAATTTTTGCTTATTTAATGAACATATTCCTTCAATACCTTTTTTATTTTTTTTGCGAGTATGAAAGCTACATGCAGTTATACTTAAATCGTTCATTCTGATTTCCCCCATCCGTCGAAATTACTAATAATATAACATATTTAATCAATTTTTGCAAATTTTGGTTTTTTTAATATATAATTTCATCCTTTTCAGAACTAATAAGAAAGTATATCACATAACAATTATTATTTCTATGGTTAACACTTTTTTATTTAATTACTTTGTGATAAAATTTTATTTAGAATATATTAAAGGAGGGTACTAAAATGATAGTTTATAAAGCTGGCACTATATTATTAGACCTGACAAATAAAAAAATTGCATTAGTATATAGAAATGAGCAGGAAGATACATCTTTTCCAAAAGGGCACTTAGAAAATGGTGAAAGTTTAGACGTTTGTGCTATTCGAGAAACCGAAGAGGAAACTCTAAGAGCTAATCATTTACTAATTAATGAACCAATTTATACTTTTAATTATTCAACACCAGCTGGAGAAGATGTAATTTACAAAATTTATGTAGCTAAAGATGATGGACCTACTAAGAAAAAAATTTCTCCAGAAGATGTTGAAAAAATGAAATGGGTTGATTTTTATGATGTTGAAAATTGCATATCTTATGATAATCTAAGAGAAGTATGGAATAAAGTAAAAATTGGAATAAAAAATATTTTAGATAATAATGGAACTATAACCGCTTCTGCTTTAACCGATTTAGGTATATGTCCAACATGTTATGATAAAAAGAATAATCATTGTATTTTTGTAGACAATTCTGAAAATATGTTGTTTGAAAATGAAGATTTTGAATGTTTTTTATGCACAAATCCTCGTTCCTTTGGTCACACAATTATTTCTTCTAAAAAACATTATAAAGATATGATGGAAATACCTAATTCTCTTTGTAGTGAAATGTTTATATTTGCCAAGAAAGCTATGAATGCTATAAAAGAGGTCTATGGTTCAGAAAGTGTTTATCTTTGTACTATGTGTGATGGTCCTATGAACCATTTTCATATTCAATTAATTCCAAGATATAGTTTTGAAAAAAGAGGCTCTAAAAATTTTGTTAAACCAAGAAAAGAATACATTGAAGATAAATCTAAAATAGAAAAAATTAGAAAGTTGCTAAAATAGGAGACAATATGTTAAAAATATATAATATAAAAGAAAACAAGAATTTCAAGAGAAGTAGCTGAGATAACCCAAAAAGAATTGGACAAAAAAACTAATTCAAGAGAAGAATTGGAAGAAAAAATAAATAAAGAAATTTCTAAAATTATTAATAATTTCAACAATCCCTTAAATTATGGTGAAAAATTATATTATTTTTCAATATAAAACTTAAAATTGGAGGATATTTATATATATGAATAAAGGAAAACGTGATATTTTAATTTTTCCAAAGTTTAAAAATATTAATATTATACAAGAATTAAGAAATAAATATGATCCATTAGCAAACCTTATAGCACCACATATTACTATAGCTTATCCATTTTCGGATAATATATCTAACAAAGAATTAATTAAAAAATTAACCAATTTACTTAAAAATTTTAATCCTTTTACTATTATATTTAAAGGAATATCTTTATCTAAAGACAACTATATATTTCTTAATTGTATTCAAGGTAATCAAGAAATTATAGAACTACATAATGAAATTTACAAGCAAATAATACCTTCACACTTAAAAAATTCTATCAAATATATTCCTCATATTACTTTAGGTAAATCAAATAATATTGAAAATTTAGATTCATTTAATCATGAGTTTAAAACAATAGTTGATGAGATTTCAATTGAATTAATTGGAGAACATGAAGAGTCAATCATAATAAAAAATATAAAATTAGGAGGTTAGCTGTAATGAACACTTTATACATAATTACTGGTCCAGCAGGAGTTGGTAAAACTACTATTTCTAAAGGATTAGCTAAGAGATGTAAAAAATCTGCATTAATTGAAGGAGACGATATATACCACCAAGTTGTAGGTGGCTATGTACAAGCCTGGAAATCTGGAAATCATTTAAAAACATTTTGGAAAATATGTATAAATACAATTAAAATATATTTGGAGGATGGCTTTGATGTAGTATTTAATTACATTGTCACTCCTGAAAATATACAACTTATAAAATCTTCAATTCAAAATTACAATATTAAATTTATTGTTTTACTAACAGATGAATCAACTTTACTTTCAAGAGATAAACAAAGACCTATAGATTGCCAAATGAATGAACGTTGTCTAACTTTATTAAATAATTTCAAAAATAGAAAATATAGTCCAAACAATATATTAGATACAACAAATTTATCTGTAGATGAAACTTTAAATATCATAGAAATTGATAATAAATTTATTTTATAGGAGGTAAATGATAAATATGGAATTAGTATTACAAAAAGAAGAAGTCGAATCTGCGAAATGGTTATCTCTTAAAGAAATTATACAATTAATAAACAATGGTTTATTCTTAGAAAATCATGCCGAAGAAGTTTTTAGAATGATTAATATTTTTAAAGAAAGAGGTGTTAGTCTTGACTAATAGTATAGATTTTTTAAATAAAGTTATAAGCATAAAAATTGATAGACCTATGGGAAGCAAACATCCAAAGCATGGGTTTATCTATCCAGTTAATTACGGATATGTTCCCAATACAATAAGTGATGATGGTGAAGAATTAGATTGCTATGTTTTAGGTATTTATGAACCTTTAGAAACTTTTACTGGGAAATGTATTGCAATAATTCATAGAACAAATGATAATGATGATAAGTTAATTGTTGTGCCAGAAAATAAAATGTTTACAGATGATGAAATAAAAGCTTTAACTGCTTTTCAAGAAAGATTTTTTGAAAGTGAAATTAAAAGACCTAATGATTATATAGCCTGGAATAAAAATATTCCAGAATTATCTGTTACTGATTTAGATTCTAGTTTAAAATTTTATAAATTAATTGGTTTCAAAATTCAATATTCTAGACCTGAAAATAAATTTGTATTCATAAATTTAGGACAAATTCAATTTATGTTGCAAGAAGTTTCTAAAAATGATAAATGGAATATTGCTCCCCTCACCTATCCATTTGGTAATGGAATTAATTTTCAATTAGAAGTAGACAATATTGATAAAATATATAATATTTTAAAACAAACTAATTATAAGATTGCTTTTGATATTGAAGAAAATTGGTACAGACAAGATAATAAATTACTAGGTAATAAAGAATTTTTAGTACAAGATCCTGATGGATATTTGCTAAGATTTTCAGAGGATTTAGGAGAAAAAAATATTAAATGAATTAAAAATTTTTCTTAAGCATGTTCTTAAATTAATTATATTTTTATTAAAACAGGAGGTAATATGTTAAAAAAATTTACTAAAACTTTACATACTTCTAACAATGCTAATACTCTTACTTTAGAAGAATGTAAAAATAAAGTTAAAAGAATATCTATTATTGGTGGTTCTGGTAGTGGTAAAAGTACATTAGCAGATATCTTATCTAAAGAATTAAATATTCCTGCAGTTCATTTAGATGCCATTAACTTTCAGCCTAATTGGGTTGAAATTGATAAAAATGAAAGAGATAACATTATTCTATCTAAGTCTAATGATGAGAAGTGGATTATAGATGGAAATTATAATAAAACATTGCAAGACAGATTAGAAAAAGCTGATTTAATAATATGGCTCGATTACTCAACTTTTGCCCAATTAAAAGGAATTACAAAAAGAATCTTTAAAAATTTTAACAAAGATAAGCCTGAACTACCTGGTTGTAAAGAACGTTTAAATTTTACTTTTCTAAAATATGTTTGCAGTTATAATAAAAAGAAACGTCCTATAGTATTAAACATGTTAAAAAACATACATAGTGATAAAGTATTAATTTTTAAAAAGCAAAAAGATTTAAATAAATGGTTAAAAAATTTTACTAATAATGATAACATCTTAGATAATATTAGATAATATTACGTAATAAATTTGTTAACCCTTATCCTAAATCACCTGCTTTATATGATTTATAACATGCCTTTCACCTATCTTATACACTTCTATTACATCTATTCTAATATTTTCATTTTGAATCTTATTAGAATAGATATAATATTTTATGGTATTTAATAAATGTTTCTTTTTTAGATTATCTACCGCTTCTATTGGCCTTCCAAAAGCATCACTTGTTCTTGTCTTTACCTCAATGAATACCCATTCTTTATCTTGTTTTGCTACAATATCTATTTCTCCATGTCTTGCATAAAAATTCCTATCTATTATTTTATATCCATTTGTTTTTAAATATTTAACTGAAATATCTTCTCCTTCATTTCCAATTTTCTTTTTAAAATACATCTATAAAAGTCTCCTCAATTCTTCCAATATTTTTTATCCAAATTTCTATATTGTATTGCTTCTGCAACATGTTTTAGCTCAATATTTTGCTTTTCATCTAAGTCTGCTATTGTTCTAGCTACCTTTAATATTCTATTATATGCTCTTGCACTAAATCCTAATTTTTCAAAGGCTTCATGCAATATCTTTGATGTTTTATTATCTATTTTGCAATATTCATTTATTAATTTTGGTGTTAATTCTGAATTTGAATATATTCCATATTTCTTATATCTTTCTTGTTGGATTTTTCTTGCTTTATTTACTCTTTGTTTTATTTCCATTGAAGTTTCAGCTGGCTTTACATCTGATAAATTTTGATATTTTACTTGACTTACTTCAATTTGAATATCTATTCTATCTAATAATGGTCCACTAATTTTATTTATGTATCTTGATATTGCATTTGGCATACAAGTACATTCTTTTTCTTTCGAGCCATAAAATCCACATGGACATGGATTCATTGATGCTACTAGCATAAAGTTGCAAGGATATGTTAAACTTGCATTTACTCTGCTTATTGTAATACTTTTATCTTCTAATGGTCCTCTCAAAACTTCTAAAGTTTTTTTATTAAATTCAGGCAATTCATCTAAGAAAAGTACCCCATAGTGTGCTAAACTTATCTCTCCTGGTTTTGGATTTGCTCCACCTCCAACGAGTGATGTTTCAGATATTGTATGATGAGGTGCTCTAAAAGGTCTATTTGTTATTATTGGTTTATCTTTTGCAAGGCTTTCTGCTATACTATGTATTTTTGTTATCTCTAATGCTTCATTAAATGTTAAATCTGGTAATATTGTTGGTATTCTTTTTGCAATCATTGTTTTTCCACTTCCAGGACTCCCAATAAGTAGACAATTATGCCCACCGTGCTGCTGCAACTTCTATTGCTCGTTTTACATTTTCTTGTCCTTTTACCTCTGAAAAATCTACATCATATTTTTGTTCTTTATTCCATAATTCTTCTATATTAGTTTTAGTACTTTCTATTACTAACTCATCATTTAAATAGTCTACTAATTGATCTAATGTGCTCACACCTATTACTTGTAATTCTTTAACTATTGCCGCTTCTTTTGCATTTTCTTTTGGAAGTATGATTCTTTTAATACCTATCTTTTTTGCTTCTATACATATTGGAAGTACACCTTTAGCTTTATTTATTTTTCCATCCAAAGATAATTCTCCTACAAATACTGTATCTTCTAAATTTTGCTTTTTTATTTTTCCGAAGTTTGTTAAAATTCCAATTGCTATTGGCAAATCAAATAACGAACCTTCTTTTCTGGTATTTGCAGGTGCTAAATTTACTACTATTTTTTTACTTTGAAATTCATACCCTGAATTTTTTATTGCCGTTCTTACTCTTTCTTTTGCTTCTTTTACACTTGTATCTGGAAGGCCTACTATTATCCAATCAGGCATTCCTGGTGATACGTCTACTTGAACTTCTATTAAATATCCATCTAGTCCTTGAGTAGACATTGTTTTAATTATAGATAGCATATATTCCCATCGTATAATGTAAATATATTTATTATACGAATTTCTCCTTTCCCTGAAATTTATTATTGAAATTATCGAACTTTTTTTGCAATCAAATTTTTTAATATAATTATATAACCTTAGTACTCCTTAATTTCTATATAACTACATATCCTCCACTTACATTTCGGATTAAACCTTCTATTTCCATTAGCATTAATCTTTCATTTACACTTGCTACTGATAAATCAGTTAATCTTGCTATTTCATCAACACTTATTGGAATTTTACTCATATATTTATATATTTCTAAATATTCTGGAGCTAACTGCATTTCTTCTTTTTCTTTAGGAAAATATTCTAATATATCTTCTTTGCAAGTTACTAAATGTGCTCCATTTTTTATATATTCATTTGGTACATATCCTGTTTTACTATCTATATTACTTGGTATGCAAAATACTTCTTTATTTTGTTCTATTGCTATTCTTGCAGTTATACTGCTACCACTTCTATATCTTCCTTCTACTATTAATACTCCCATAGCTAAGCCACTAATTATCCTATTTCTTGCAGGAAAATATTCTGACTTATATTTTTCTTCTGGTTCATACTCAGATATTATGCATCCTCCTTCTTCTAATATTTCTTTATATAGCTTTAAATTATGCTCTGGATATATATGATTAAAACCACAGCCAAGTACTGCAATCGTTCCTCCTTTTCCACTTTTTGCTCCCAAATGTGCATAACTATCTATTCCATCTGCTAGTCCACTTATTATGCAGATATTTTCATTAGATAATTCTTTTGCAAAATTAAATGCAACCTTTTTTCCATATTCTGTTGGTGATCTTGTTCCCACAATTGCTAAAGATTTTTTATTTAATAATTCTTCATTTCCTTCTACATATATTTTATTAGGTGCATTTTTTATTTTCTTTAAATTATGTGGAAAGATACTATATGATAAATTAATGGTTCTCATAAATAATCTATACCCTTTCTTTTAGCAAAAATAATAATAAAGCTCAAAATATATAAATTTTATTCTGTAACTTAAACTTAATTTATATATCTTAAATTATCATTAAAAACTTAATTATTTTTTTAATTTACTTTTTAATCTTATGGATTTTTTATAGATAAAATTTTTAGAAATAATTTTTTTGAATTAATGGTTTTATTATATATTACTTTTCATAATATATAAATACTTATTTTAAGATTTCTTTATAATTCGTTCGTCATATTCTTTTATTTTTCGACAAAT
The DNA here is from genome assembly GCA_944392515.1 of uncultured Clostridia bacterium. GTDB lineage: Bacteria > Bacillota > Clostridia > TANB77 > CAG-508 > CAG-793. The sequence goes on along the minus strand of CALXWV010000028.1, from coordinate 11,204 downwards.
AGTATTATTTTATTTGATTTTTTTACATTTTTTCTTATTTTTTTTACAAATTTTAAAGATATTTTATTTATTTGAAAGCGTTTTTATTGTATAATTAATAAGTATGAAAGAAGGGGTTTTATGAGAAAAAGGACAAAAATTTTAATAAGCACTTTAATTATTTTTATAGTTTTGTTATTAGCAGTTTTGCCTATGACAATAACAATCATTGCATATAACGCTAATTTTGGCATGAGAGTTTCTGTAGACAAAAATTCTTATTCAGAAGATGATTTTGATATGCTAAGAGAAGAAGTTTCATTTTCTTCAAATAAGGGACAGATTTTAAGAGGTTATATATATAGAAAAGATGATTCTTACACTCCAAAAGCTTTAATTGTTTTTTCACATGGTTACACAAATACTCATAATGATTATTTAAATCAAATATATTATTTTGTAGAAAATGGCTACATTGCACTTGCTTATGATAACACAGGATGTGGAATGAGTGATGGTGAAGATATGATTGGCCTTGCTCAATCGCCTTTAGATTTGAGTTCTGCACTTACTTTTGTTGAAAATAGCGATGAACTTAAAGGTTATAAAGTATTTTTATATGGTCATAGCTGGGGTGGATATGCCGTAACTGCTGTTTTAAATTATGGACATAAAGTAGATGGAGTTGTTTCTCTTTCAGGCTTTAATAATTCAAGAGATATGCTTATTGAGTATGGTAAAAGATTATATGGTAACTGGCTTGGCTTATTATCTCCATATGCATATATTTATGAAAAAATTAAGTTTGGTAATGATGTAGATAAAAATGGAATTAAGGGTATTAATTCTGCACCTGATACTCCTATACTTCTATTACATAGTAAAAATGATGAAGTTATTAGTTTAAGTAATAGTTTGCTTGCACATAAAGATGAAATGGTAAATCCATATAGAATTCAAACTATTTTATATGAAGATAAAACTCATGATGTCGTAAAATCTTCTGATGCAATTGAACTTTCTAAAACACTTGATGATAATACTGTTTACACCAAAGATGTTATAAATAAATGTCACGAATTAGATGAAAATGTTATGAAAAGTATATTAGATTTTTATGATAGTTTATTATAAATAATTATTTGCTAATTTATTATTTACAAATAAATTAAAATATAATCAATGATAAAAATACTCAATTATTTAATTATATAATTGGGTATTTTTTTATTTTTACCTCATATACTTTTATTAAATAAACTTTTGGAAAGGTTAAAGTTATGCATATTTTATTTAATAGATTTAAGAAAACTAAAGTAGTAAAATCAAATAATTTGAATGATTATAAAAAAGATTATTCTCACTTTAACAAACAAACAAATAGATTTATTAAACAAGTATCCTTAATAAGTGTTTTTGTACTACTTTCTGTATTTTTTTATTCTTCAAGAACTAGACATCCTGTAGAAATAATTCCTGTAATGGCTGTTCCTGTTACTAATAAAGTAATTATATTAGACGCTGGCCATGGCACACCTGATGAAGGTGCAGAAAGTAGTAGTGGAACTTTAGAAGCACCTATTAATCTGCAAATTACATTAAAAATCCAAAAACTTTTAGAAAGTAGTGGTGCTTCTGTAATTTTAACAAGATCTGATGATAATTCAATTTGTGAGATAGACGCTGAGACCATACGAGAAAAGAAAATTTCAGATGTTCACCAACGAGTTAAAATAGGAAATAATTCATCTGCAGATGTATTTGTATCTATTCATTTAAATAAAATATCTGAAAGTCAATATTCAGGCTGGCAAACTTTTTATAAAAATAGTGATGAAAATTCTAAAAAATTAGCAACAAGTATTCAAAACAGCTTAAATTCCACTATTTCTAATAATTATGATAGAATTCCTCATACTATAAGTAATGTATATATTATGAAAAATGTCGAAATACCTATAACTATAGTAGAATGTGGATTTTTATCTAATAAAGAAGATGAGGCAAGACTTAAAACTGATGAGTATCAAGAAAAGCTTGCTTGGGGAATATATAATGGAATAATGGATTATTTTTATTAATTTAATTATATTTCTACTTTATTACATATCTATTGTTTTATCTTTAAGTGATTCTTTTTCCCTATTTTTTTCATTTACGTAGTCATCAACTATTACTTTTAATAAAGTAAATATTGGTGCTGCTAAAAACATGCCAAGTATTCCAAAATATGCTCCACCAACAGTTACTGCAAACATTATAAGAAGTGGGCTTACCTTTAATGAAGAACTTGTTATTCTAGGATTTATAATATTAGCATCTAATTGTTGTAAAACTATTACTACAATGCCCATTATTAAAGCTTGTTGCCATCCACCAGTAAGTATAGTAATAATGATTGCAATTGCAACTCCAAATATCGCTCCAAAGTATGGTATCAAATTTGAAAATCCTATTAAAGTACCAAGTAAAATTGAATATTTAACTCCTAATATACTCATTGCTATACTTGTTATAATTGCTACAACAATTCCATCTAACATTTGACTAGATAAATATCTAAAGAATATGCCATTTCCCTCATTAAAGTATTTATTAAATCTTGCATAGCCTTTTTCAGTAAGTACTGCTTTTGCAAATCTATCTATAAATCTAATTATTCTATTTCTTTGAGCTAGAATATATACTGAACATATTATTGCTATAAATATGTTAATTATTCCTTTTATTATTCCCATAGCAGAAGATAAATAATCTTTTATTCTATCTACTGTAAACAATTCTTCAAAATCTACATTTTGAAGCCAATCAACAACCGGCTTTAATATATTATTTTGAATAAATGGTGTTATAGATAAGTCTGGGCTATCTGAAACTACTGCATTATAATAACTCTGAATATTACTTATTAAATCAGATACACTTGTAGCAATAGTAGGTATTATTACTGTCATAAACCATGCAATTAATGTTATTACTAAAATAAATACTATTGTTATACTTGTCCCTCTGGCATGTTTCCTTAAAAATTTATTTTTGCCTTTCTTAAAACTTTTTTCTAGTTTTTTACAAGGAGTATAAAGTATATAAGCTATTAAAATGCCTTCAATAAATGGTGCTAACACACTAAAAAAGTTACTTATCCATTCTCCTATTCCTGTAAAATTATCTAATAACTTATATATTATTATTAATACTATTCCTATTGAAATCCAGTAAAACCATCTTTTGGTTCCCATAACTTTATCTTTTTTCATTATAATTTCCTTTCTTTAAATATTTATAAAATTTTTTTATTTTATAAATAAAAAGATTTACTTTACTATATTATTTTTTACATTTTTTAAAGCTATAAATCTATATCTAATTCAACAGGGCAATGATCGCTTCCCATAACTTCAGATAATATTTTTGCATCTTCTATTTTATCTTTTATTGAATCTGATACTATAAAGTAATCTATACGCCACCCTGCATTATTTTCTCTTGCATGGAACATATATGACCACCAAGAATATGCACCAGTTTTATCTGGATATTTATATCTAAAAGTATCTACGAAACCTGAATTTAAAAGCTCAGTCATTTTTGAACGTTCTTCATCTGAAAATCCTGCATTATGATGATTTGAAGATGGATTTTTTAGGTCAATTTCATTATGTGCTACATTTAAATCTCCACAATATATTACTGGCTTTATTTTATTTAAATTTAATAAATAATTTCTTATTTCATCTTCCCAAATCATTCTGTAATCTAATCTTTCAAGACCTCTTTTTGAATTAGGTGTATAACAATTTACTAAATAAAATTTATTAAATTCTAATGTTATTATTCTTCCCTCTTTATCATGTTCTTCTTTTCCTATTCCATATGTAATATTTATAGGTTTTATTTTAGAAATTACGACTGTTCCAGAATATCCTTTCTTTTCTGCACTATTCCAATATACATATCTATCTTTAAACATTTCATTAATATCTATACTTATTTGGTCTTGTTGCATTTTTGTTTCTTGCAAGCAAATTATATCTGCATTTATTGTATTATAAAAATCTTTAAATCCTTTATTTATTACTGCTCTTAGTCCATTTACATTCCATGAAATTAGTTTCATATTTATATTCCCTTCTTCAAAAAACATATATTTTATATAATTATATATTCTACATAATATTTATTTTTCCTATTACTTTAATTATAATGTTTTTCCTATTAGAGTCATATTTTATTTAAATATTAAAATAGAATTATTAATTCAATAAACATAGAAAAAATCCAACAGCAAAGTTTTCCTCATACTGTTGGATTCTATATTTTAATACCATCCTTTACTACATGAATGATTCCATGCTGCAGTTGGAGTACCATATCTTGATTTAATATAGTTTAGTCCCCAATTTATTTGTGTTTTATAGTTTGTTAAATAGTCTGTTCCATAAGTAGACATTTTTGTTGCTGGTAATGCTTGTGGTATACCATAAGCTCCTGATCTTGAATTAGATGCATATGGATTCCATCTACTTTCTTTATTCCATAATTTAACTAAAGCTTGGAAGTCTGCATCACTCAAACCATAATCAAAACATCTTTTTTCAGCATATGCTTGGTATTCAGCAACTGAACCAGATACAACTCCACCTCTTGATGTAACTTGTTTTGTTCTAACTTCTACTATTTTGTCAACAGGTTCTTTAATTACTTCAGATGATATTTCAGTTTTTTCTATTTCTGCACCATTTTGGTATCTAATTCTATATGTTACTTTCTTTAAACCGTTTTCACCTTTTTGTACTACTCTATTTTGAGTTGTTTGACTTCCATTTGAAACATCTTTTGTAATTGTTTCATAAGGAATTTCTACTTCTTCAGTAACAACCTTTTCAACAATTTGTGTATAACTTGCTAATATTTCTTCAGCTGACATATATTCTTCATCATTATTAGCTTCAGTTGCACCTTTAGTAATTGTTATTGTTTTATTATCTGATAATTCTTCGTCTATAGCTGGTGTAACATTTTCACCATCTAAAACTACTATGTGATTTTCTGCTAAAATATCTGATACTTTTGTAGATGTAGTCATAACATCCATTTCATATCCACTAGAAAGTAATATTTTAACAGATGTAAGCTTTTGATTTGTAGCCATAACACTCATTGTTCCAGCTAAAATTAAAAATATTAAAGCCATTACAAATATCTTTTTTAGTGATATAGTTGCTCTCTCTTGCTTATTTTGTTTACTTATTCGTTTTCTCATAAAACCTCCTTTAAGTAACACAATTCATATTATAACATTTTTTCTCTAAATTGTCAAATTTGCCTTATTTCCGTAAACTTTGCTTCGCTCTAAGGTTTGATTTATAAGTTACATAATTTAAAGCTATTAAGACATTTATATTGGTACTTTTAAAATATCATACAATAACTTATATAAAACAAATTAATATTTCTTTGTATATTATTTTTTAGTTTTTCTTGTTATTTTATACATAATATGGTATATTGTTATTATATTATATGAATTATTGTATAAAATAATATTACATATAATATATATCTTATTTAAGGAGGTTATTATGGTTTGGATAATATTAGCCATCGTTATTATAATAGCTATTGCTTTAATTGCTATTTATAACAAATTAGTTACATTAAGACAACGTGTACAAAATGCTTGGAGTCAAATTGATGTTCAATTACAAAGAAGATTTGATTTAATACCTAATTTAGTAGAAACTGTAAAAGGATATATGACTCATGAAAAAGATACTCTTACAAAAGTCACAGAACTCCGTGCTTCTTGGGCAGACGCTAAAACAGTTGAAGATAAAGCTAAATTAGAGGGTGAACTTTCTAATACTTTAAAAACTATAATGGCAGTAGCCGAAAATTACCCTAATTTAAAAGCTGATCAATCTTTTAATAATTTACAAGCAGAGCTATCTGATACAGAAAATAAAATATCTTACTCTCGTCAATTCTACAACGATACTGTTACAATTTATAATACAAAATTAGAAACTTTTCCATCTAACTTAGTAGCTAGTATGTTTGGTTTCAAAGCTTCTACTCTATTTAATGTAGAAAGCGAAGAAGCAAAAAAAGCTGTAAAAGTTCAATTCTAATTATTAAGTCACAATTATTTTTATATTTTATTATTTAAAATATAAAAAATATTGTGACTATTTTATTTTATATATTAAATTCACTTGTAATTATTCTATTTCAAAACATCTCATTGTATTTTTATAAGTAGCATTTGCTACTTCTTCTAAAGTTAAACCTTTAACACTTGCAATTTTATGTGCTATATATTTTAAATTTCTAGAATCATTTCTTGTTCCTCTTACAGGTTCTGGTGCTAAATATGGGCTATCTGTTTCTATTAAAATTCTATCTAATGGACACATTTCTATTATTTCATTTGCATTTTTTGAATTTTTAAAAGTAACTGGTCCTGCCATAGATATATAATATCCTAGTTTTAGTGCCTCTTTTACAAGTTCTCTATTTAATGGACAGCAATGAAATACACCTTTTTTATTTGCTGGGTGTTCTTTTAACATTGTTAATGTATCCATTACTGCTTCTCTTGTATGAATTACTATTGGTAAGTTATATTTGTTAGCTATGTCTATTTGCTTTGAAAATGCCTCATATTGTGTTTTTTTATCTGTATCATAATGATAGTCTAATCCAATCTCTCCGACTGCTACAATTCGTTTTGAACTTAAATTGTTACTAATCAATTTATCTATCTCTCCAATATCATGTTTCCACATTTTGTTCCCACTCTGTGAATAATTATCTTTTATAGATTCTATTTTTTTATTTTCCTCTTGTATATCATTCTTCTCATTAACTTTTGCAATATTTTCTTCTAAACCTCTTTCGACTAAATCATTTGGAGATATTCCAACAGTTGAATATATAAAGTTATATTTACTAGAAAGTTCTAAACTCTTTTTACTACCTTCTAAGCTATAGCCTGCACTAATAATTTTAGTTACTCCAGATTTATATATATCTATTATTAGACTTTCTCTATTGTCATCAAATTTTGCATCATCATAATGTGCATGTGAATCAAAAAATTCCATAAGATACCTCTTTATTAATTAATTTTTTAAAACATACAATATAAATATATTGTATGTTTTATTATCAAAGTAAATTTATTTATTTTCAAAAACTGCAACAGCCATTGCCACAGCATATTCTTTTATATGTGATAAACTTAAGTCTATATTAACTTTTTTTAATTCATCTTTATAAAAATTTACATAAGGTCTACCTTGTTTATCATTTAATATTTCTATCTCAGTCCAATCTATGCTAAATTTATTATCTAACAAAGGAGAAATTGCTTTAAATATAGCTTCTTTTGCTGCAAATCTTGCAGCATAGTGTTCATATTTATTAGCTTTTTTACTTTCACAATATGCTATTTCATTAGAAGTATATACTCTATTTAAAAACTTATCCCCTAATTTTTCTATACTGTCTTTAATTCTTTCTACTTCTATTATGTCCGTTCCAGTTTTTACCTGCATGCATTATTCCTTTCAATATTACATTAAATAGTTTCCTAGATTAATTGTTCCTATTATAATTAATACTACTAATAATATAATTATTATTCTAAACATTGTATTATGGCTATCTAATTTTATATTTCTATAAAGTATATCAAATTTGTTTTCTACTGAAATATATAGTTTATCTAATCCTAATTTTTGTTCTAAATCATTTTCCATTTTGTTTCCGGATAAATGTTCTGTAATTTTCTTAGAATAAATACTTTGTATAAATTTTACAAATTCATTTCTATTTTTGTCAAAATTATCTTTATTTTCCATTGCTTTATCTAATTTATTTAGAGTTACATATTTATACAAAGTAATTACATAAATATATAAATCTTCTACTTCTTTAGTATCAACTTTATATACTTTATCTGTATCAATATTTATTTTAGATATATCTAATAAGCCATCATATTCTTTTATTTTTTCCGCTTCTTTTGAATCATTACCTATTATAAATACTATTCCTGTACTAAATGCTACAATAATCATATTATCCTTTTCAAATAAAGTACATGAATAATTATTACACACAGCAGCTTGCATTTCTTTATTCAATTTATTAAATTTTTCTACGCTATTTAAATTAAAAGTCCAAAACATGTAGTCTCTAATTACTGGAAGAAAATATTTATAAATGTTTGAATCCTTCTTTTTATTAAAGACTTTTACCTCATACCCTATGTTTAATACAAACTCATAAAATTTATACATTTCTTTTTCATTAGTTAATAATGGTATTATCTTATAACTTTGTTTTTCTTCCATCTTTCGTTCTCCATTTCTTTAAGACTTTTTTCTTAAATTTTATTTTAAATACAAGATTTTATTTTAATTATTTTTTAGCTTATCTACTAATTTTTTATTCATTAACATCAGTATAATAATTTGCATTTAAGTCAGGAGCTAAATGCCATTTTCCTATAAAGCTAATTACTGTATTTTGTGCTAATTCATATGATGGAGTTACTACTACATTACCATTTTGGTCTAAAGCTCCCCATACACCATTTTGTTTTACAGCCACATATCCATACTCATTTTGTTCTGTTGCATCATCATAAATATAGTCTACAATTACTATTCCATCTCTATTAACATATCCATACTTACCATTCTTCTTAGATAAGAATAGTGTATTAGTTGTAAAGATATCTTGTGACTTCTTTTCTTCTAGTCTAAAATTATAATATTTATATTCATTATCTACTCTTACTTTTACATATCCTTTATCTGTATCTATCTCTGAAACAATTCCTGTAACTTTTATATTAAACGATGTATCTAAAAGATCTGTTTTTCCATCTGTTTTATCTGCTTCTATAAAACTTTCATCTGGCATATATGTTATATATGTATATGCAAAATCTAATTTAGTTTCATTTGAAGTATTTATAATTCCATAGTTATTATCTTTTTTAGCTATATAATTACCATCAAAAGCATATTTTAATTCATCATAATTTGGCTCTATTAATACTGTTCCTTCTTTAGTCATTACTCCATATTTGTTACCTTTTACAAATACTATATTGCCACTGTCTATACTTTTTATATCATCAAAACCATTATTAATTAAAACACTTCCATCTTGATTAATTAATTCTAATGTTCCATTTTCTTTTACGGCGTATAAATTATTTCCACATACATTTTTTATTTCTGAATACTTACATTCTAGTACTTGCTTTTTACTATAATTAATTAATCCATAGTTTCCATTTTGGTCTTTTACAATATAACCATCTTCATATTTATTTGTAAGACTTGTAATTTCTGTATATAAATTATCAATAATTACATTTCCACTATTATCTACTAGGCCATATAATCCATCCTTAATAGTAACAAAACTATTTTTTACTCCTGATATTGGATAAATTGAATCATATAAAGTAGCTAGTATTTCTGTTCCACTAAAATTAATTAATCCATATTTTCCATCTTTACAAACTTTAAGTACATTTGTATCATATGTCACATAATTATTAGAATCCACATTTTGAAGAGCTTCCACTTTATCATATGAAGTAAATAAGTTTTCCCCTTTATCATCTATAGCTTTTGAGTCATATGTTCCATTTTCTAAATTAACATTTGATTGATATATAAAAACAGCTTTAGTTGGATCTGGTATTACAATCATATCATCATAAGTAGGATCAATTATAGTTTCTCCTTTAGAATTAATAACTCCCCATTTATTATTAGAAAACACAGTAATATATGAATTAGCTACTATTTTTGTTTCTGTATTTCCATCAGGTGTTGCAAATTTAACAATTAAAACTATACACATTATTATAACTGCTAGTATGATTAATACTGCTAGTACTTTTTTTATATTTAGTTTTGGCTCGCCATCATACCTTCTACCTCTATTAGACATATTTACCTCCGATTATAATATTACATATATAATATATCAGTTTTGCACTAATTTTTCAATATACTATCCTAATTAAAATAATAAAATAGTAAAATTAAATTACAAATTTTTAATAATTAATTATATATAAGAATAACCTCCTTATGAAATCAATCATAAGAAGGTTTATTTTATATTAAATTTATTTAGCTATATTATTTTTTCTATATAAAATATATGAAATTATTCCAATAGTAATTAATACTATTAAACCTACAATAGTAAAGCTTAATTTTTCTCCTGTTTGTGGTATTTTCTGTCCTGCTGTTGTATTATCTATATTTGTATTTTCATTTTTTCCTGAATTAGAATTATTATTTTGATTATTATTTGAATTACTGTTTGTACTAGGTTTTTCTGTGTCTGGATTCTCTTCATCAGGTTTTTCTGTGTCTGGATTCTCTTCATCAGGTTTTTCTGTGTCTGGATTTTCTTCATTAGGTTTTTCTGTGTCTGGATTCTCTTCATCAGGTTTTTCTGTGTCTGGATTCTCTTCATCAGGTTTTTCTGTGTCTGTTTTTTCTAATATCTCCAAATTTAGTGTACCAGCTTTTCCTACATAGTCATTATCATTGGCAGCTTCAGGTTCATCAATTTGCAAAGTTGTATTTTTTACTGATGTATTTTCCTTAACTTTTAAGTCTATTGTAAAAATAATTTCGTCATTTGTTATGTATTCACCTTTACATGTTATAATTTTTCCATTTTCTTCGTTATATTCTGGTGCATCCCATCCATTTTGTGACTTCATATCTGACTTTGTTACTTTTTCAAAAACATTTGTATCATATTTAAATGTTCCTAAAAATGCATTTATTCCTTCCCCTACGCCTGTTAAATTCTTTATTTTAACAGATATTTCTACTGTATCACCTTTAGTTACTGTCGTCTTGTTTGATATTAGTTCTATTTGAAAATTTGTTTCCGTTTGTGCCGCATATGAATTTAAACTTAATGAAAATATAATTAATACATTAATTATTATTATACTGATTATTTTTTTCATGCTTTTCTCCTTTCGTAAAAATCAATTATATTATGTCATAATTATATTTTTATTTCAAGTACTTTTTTATTTTTTATTCAATTATTTTTTATTCAATTAAGATTTTCTTCATTTTTGATAAGTCACTTAATTTTATATCTCCATCTTCATTTATATCTCCTGCTTCTTTACTCGCTCCTGTTAAACTTCTTTTTCCTAT
>CALXWV010000027.1 GCA_944392515.1 uncultured Clostridia bacterium | reverse complement strand
CTATTAGCAATACTAATATTAATCCAAAAGCCACTCCTAATGTATCTATTATTACATCATTAATACTTGCTGTTCTTCCTTTAGAAAACATTTGATGAAATTCATCTGTTGATGCATACAAAAATCCCCAAATTGTAGTTATTGCCACTTGATATTTTATTTTTAGATTAAAAGTATATATAAATAAAAATGACCATATTCCAAGTGATGTATAAATACTAAAATGTGCTAATTTTCTTATTACTTTTTCTCCTAAATCTATGAATCTTGCTCTACTTTCTTCTTTTACATTTAATATATCAGCAATTTTAGTTATTACTGTTTTACTTAAACTTCCAGATTCTTCTCCATTTTGTGAAGAAAATCCAAATATAATTAATGAATTTATAATTATTAAAATTAAAAATACTATTCTTAGTATGTTTTTGTTCATATATCTTTATTCCTTTAATTTTTATTTTTCTTATTGCAATTATTATATATGTTAATTATTCAAGTTTCAATAGCAAAACCCTTTATTTTTTAGGTTTTTTATGTTATAATTATTATAGATATGTGATTTTAGACAGTTTAACAATGAAAAAATAAAATTTAGGAGGTTTTTATGTGGATTTTAGTCATACTACTAGTTATTCTAATAGCCTTAGCTATTATGAGTATTAAAATTGTTAGACAATCTGAGGTGTATATCATTGAAAGACTAGGTAAATTTCATAAAATAGCTGATGCCGGTCTTACTATTATAATACCATTTATTGATCATGTTAGAAGTATTGTTAGCTTAAAGCAACAAACTATGGATGTGCCACCTCAAGATGTTATTACTAAAGATAATGTTACTATTACAATAGATACAGTTGTTTTCTATAGAATTTTAGAACCTGCTAAGGCAGTTTATGAAATTCAAAGTTTAAAAAAAGGTATCGAATATCTTTCTATTACAACGATTCGTGATATTGTTGGTAAAATGGATTTAGATTCTACTTTTACATCAAGAGATGCAATTAATGATAAATTAAGAGCAATCTTAGATGAAGCAACTGATAGATGGGGATGTAAAATAGATAGAGTTGAAATACAAAATATTACTCCTCCACCAGATATTAGAGATGCAATGGAAAAACAAATGAATGCAGAAAGAAATAAAAGAGCGTCTATCCTTCAAGCAGAAGGTGAAAGACAAGCAGCTGTTTTAAAAGCTCAAGGTGAAAAAGAAGCTGAAATTCTTCAAGCTGAAGCTGATAAGGAAGCTAAAATAAGAAGAGCTGCCGGTGAAGCTGAAGCCATAAGAAAAGTTGCTGAAGCTAAAGCAGATGAAGTAAAGCTAGTATATGGTGCTATGATGAAAGCTAACCCTGATGAAAAACTAGTTCAACTAAAATCTTTAGAAGCATTAAAAGATGTAGCTAAAGGTGAAGCTAATAAAGTATTTATACCATTTGAAGCTACTCAAGCACTAGGTGCAATTGGAGCTGCTAGTGAATTACTTAATGATAAAAAAGAAGAAAAAACAGAAAAATAAACTAATTGTATAAGTAAAAAAATAATAAAACGCCTAAGTTGAAAATCAATTTAGGTGTTTTATTATTTTTATCTTTCTAAAAAATCTAACTTTTTTGCTCCAAGCTTATTTATTTGACTTACCAAAGCATTACTAACCCCATACCTTTGCGAATTTTCTATTACACTACCGTTTATATCTATTCCTCCGATATCTATTAAACCATTTACATTTTGAGTTTTTTCTAAACTATCCACTGATTTTGATAATAGCATTTGTAGAGACTTTACAATTCTATTAGAATTTGAATTATTATCTTTGGATGCCACTAAATCTGATAATCTTGAAGGAGTAGTAAACGCAATATCATAGCCCATAGGCTCACCATACTCTGTATATGTTTCTTCATTTGTTTGTCTTATACTTGCTGTGTATAAATATCTTCCTGATGTATCTTTATATTTTTTCATATTTCTAATTAACATTATATATCCTGATTCTAAATTTATAGCATCATATCCTTCTTTTCCATAAAAATCATTTTGATATTTAAAATATGAATTATTAATTCTGTCTTGCCTTTCTTTATAATCTAATTGAGCTCGTTTTTGCATATATTGATCTACTTTTATTCTGTCAAAGAAGTCACTCTTTTCTCTTTGTAATTGTGCTCTTTTCATTCTATCAATTGCTTGAGCTCTATTTTGTTGAAAAACTTTTTCTTCTGCATTTATAATTTGAGCAGTTTCAGGTGTAGGAGGCTCATTAAAATAATACAACTTATCATCTTCGCCTTTTCTTATATCTCCAATATAAGTATATGACATTTCACTTAATTGTTCTGTACTTCTATGTTCAAGATACATACTCATTATAGTTCCTACTAAATCTGGCCTATTAGATGGTAATTCAAACGCTATAGGTGAAGTATAATCAAATAAAATTACGTCGTCTATTTTTTTATTTTCAAATGTTTCTACAGTATATAAATCTGTTCCTCTTCCTGTTGGAATCACCTTAATATTTAATAAATTAATAAAATTACCATTTTTATCTCTTACATAATCCGGCATTCTAACAAATTCTTTTTGAGTTTCTTTCTTTTTTCTATTAAATAATCCCATGATTTTCTCCTTTGCTTTTTATTATATACTATAAGCAAATAAAAATCTAGTATATATTAATCTTTCTTTTGATAATTGCTTGTATCTATATTTTCGTCAGGGATAAAGTATCTAGTCCCTAACATTTTATCTGGCAAATATTGCTGTTCAACATAATGACCTGGATAATCATGTGGATATTTATATCCTACATGGTATCCATCTTTTTTCATATCATCTATTGGTGCATTTCTAATATGCATTGGTATTGTTCCAGTATCTTTATCCTTTACATCTTCTAATGCATTATTAATTGCATTATATGAAGCATTAGATTTTTTAGAAGTTGCTACATATACAGCCGCTTCTGCTAAAATAATTCTAGCTTCTGGCATTCCCACCATATGCACTGCTTGCATAGCAGAATTAGCAACAACTAATGCCATTGGATTTGCCATTCCTACATCTTCTGATGCTGCGATTACTATTCTTCTTGCTAAAAACATTGGATCTTCTCCAGCATTTAAAGCTCTTGCTAAATAAAAGATTGCTGCATCAGGGTCTGTACCTCTCATAGATTTTATAAATGCACTTATATTATCATAATGTGAATCTCCGCTTTTGTCAAAAATTGCTTTTCTAGTTTGTACACATTCTTTTGCTACTTCATCAGTTATATGTATAAATCCATCTGCTTCGACAGGTGTAGTAAGTACCGCTACTTCTAGTCCATTTAAAGCAGTTCTTACATCTCCATTTGCAGTTTCTGCAATTTTTCTAATTGTTGAATCATCTATTTTTATACTATATTGTTTTAAGCCTTTTCCACTATCTATTGCTCTCTTTAAAATAGTAAATACATTTTCAGTTGTAAGTTCATGTAATCTAAATACCATACTTCTTGAAATTAAAGCTTTGTTAACTTCAAAATATGGATTTTCAGTAGTAGCACCAATTAATATTACTGTCCCTTTTTCAACAAATGGTAAAAGTGCATCTTGCTGAAGCTTATTAAATCTATGAATTTCATCAATAAACAATATACATTTGCCACTTGGATTAAGTAAAAGATTTTGTGCTTCTTCTATTGCATTTTTTATATCTCCAACTCCTGCTGTTACTGCATTTAATTTTACGAATTTATATTTTGTTGTATTGCTTATTACTCTTGCAAGAGAGGTTTTTCCACAACCTGGAGGTCCCCAAAGAATAATACTAGATAATCTATCTGCTTTTATTGTTCTATATAATATTTTATCCTTTCCTAGTATGTCTTCTTGACCTACATATTCATCTAAAGTTTGTGGCATCATTCTATATGCTAATGGTTCAGATAAATCCATAATTAATTTTCCTTTATTAATATTTAGGTTTTTTAAAGTTCCTATAAACTTATTTTTAAACTTACGAATTATTTTTTAAACTAAAAATATTTTATTAGCATTTATTAATTACTTAAAATAAATTTTATCTACCTAAGACTTTAAGTCCTTGTTTTATAATTTCCTCTACTGTAAGTTTTGTAGTATCAATTCTAGATAAGGCTTTTTCTACATCTCTTCTTGTATATCCAAGTACGCATAAAGCTTCTAAGGCATCTCCTGATTTATTATCTAAGGTAATTGCTTCTTTTATTTCTTCATTATCCGTATTTTCTATTGCCTCATCTGTTTTCATTTTATCTTTCAATTCTAGTATTATTCTTGCAGCTGTTTTTGCTCCTATTCCCGGTAATTTTTTAAGTGTTCCTACATCATTACTAATTATCGCAAGTGCAAACTTAGATGGAGTAATATTACTAAGTATTGCTATTGCACTTTTAGCTCCTACTCCTCCTACACTAATAAGTAGCTCAAAAGTTACAAGTTCTTCATTATTTAAAAATCCATATAAACTTATATCATCTTCTCTTACTCTCATATATGTATATATTTTTACAATTTTTCCTTTTTCTAATTCATGTATAGATGTATCTGACATAAATATTTTATATCCAATCCCTCCAACATCTACTACAACATAATCTTTTGCTTTTATTTCCAATAATCCTTTTATATATGAAATCATTTGTATATCCTTTCTTCTTTAATAAATATTTTATTATTCTTTTTCGCTCATTTAATAAATATTAAATTTGCATCTTACGTTAATAATTTTTTCTTCGCCATATATTTTAACACAAATATTTGTTTTTGTGCATATTTTTTTGAAAAGTTGGAAATTATATACATAGAATTTATTTTTTAGGAGGTTTTTATGGGAATTGAAAAACATATAAAAGTAACTGGTAGGTCAACTATTTCATGGAAAGATGCAACTGTTAAAACTTTAGAAGAAGTTGCAAAAACACTGGATTATATTACAAGTTTAAAAATCTTAGACCAAAGAGCTAAAGTTACTGTAAATAAGATGACTGAATATTATGTAGATTTAGATATTACATTTATGGTAGACCAAAGTCGTTAATAATATTGTGGTAAATCAAAAACATTAAATAATTCAAATATTATCGTGACTTAATAATATTTTGATAGAAAGGAGTTGTTTATGAATCCAATTGAAACTCCAAAAGAATACAACAAATATGTAGAAGCAAAATCACCAAAGTCACCAATTTTAAAAGATTGTTTAAATGCTTTTTGGGTTGGAGGACTAATATGTATGCTTGGTCAATTCATCTTAGAATTTTGCTTATATAAAGGATTAGACCAAACATCTGCAAGTACAATAGTTTCAATTAGCTTAATTGGACTTTCTGCCCTTTTAACAGCATTAAATATTTTCAACAAAATTGGTAAATTTGCTGGAGCTGGTACCTTAGTACCTATAACTGGTTTTGCTAATTCTATTGTATCTCCAGCTATTGAATATAAGTCTGAAGGATATGTTATGGGTGTAGGCTCTAAAATGTTTACAGTTGCAGGTCCAGTACTTGTTTATGGTATATCTGCTTCTGTAATTATAGGTATAATTACTTGCTTTTTTGTTTAATAACTTGATAGTTATTTTTATGACTTATTTTATCAAGTAGGAAATAAAGTATTTCTTTAATAAAAAATATTTTATAGAAAGGAGTTCATATAATGTTATTTGTTCATTATATGAAGATTTAATATGAAAAAATTAGGTAATCAAACTTTAAAATTAGACCACCCACCTACAATATTAAATACAGCTTCTATTGTAGGACCTAAAGAATCAGATGGTCCACTTGCACAATATTTTGATAAGTGCTTAGAGGACGAATTTTGGGGAGAAAAAACTTGGGAAAAGGCTGAAACAAAAATTTTCAGAGAAACTGTAAATACTTTGTTTGCTAAATCTGGATTATCTGCTAAAGACATAGACTATTCTTTTGCAGGAGATTTGCTTAATCAATGTATTTCTTCAAATTTTGGTATGCGTGATTCTAATATCCCTTTTTTCGGTTTATTTGGAGCATGTTCCACTTTTGTTGAAAGTTTATGCATAGGTTCTGTTTTCATGGATAGTCAGGCATGTAATAATGTGCTTTGTGCTACCTCTAGTCATTTTTGTAGTGCTGAAAAACAATTTAGATTTCCTCTAGAACTTGGAAATCAGCGTACTCCAACAAGTCAATGGACAGTAACAGGGGCAGGAGCTGCAATACTTTCTAAAATAGGGCTTGGTCCATATATAACTCATATAACACCTGGCATAATAACTGACCTAGGAATAAAAGATGCTAACAATATGGGTGCAGCAATGGCTCCAGCAGCTCTCTCTACTCTTCTAGCACATTTTGAGGATACTGGTAGAACTCCTGAATATTATGATGCAATTATTACTGGAGACTTAGGTCACTTAGGAAAAAGCATTTTAATTGATTTAGGTAAATCTAAAGGACTAGATTTAACTCAAAATTATGATGACTGTGGAGTTCTTATGTTTGATAAAAATAAGCAAGATACTCACTCTGGTGGAAGTGGCTGTGCTTGTATTGCAACTGTTTTTTCTGGATATTTATATAAATTGATGAAACAAGGACAAATTAGTAAACTTTTATTAGTTGCAACAGGTGCTTTAATGAATTCTACAACATCTCAGCAAGGAGAATCTATTCCTGGAATAGCTCATGCTATTTCAATAGAAATGAAAAAGGATTGATTTTGTTTAATAATTTGAAAGGAGTATATCGCAAAAGCGATAAAAGGTTATGGATTTTTTACAAAGTATTGATTGGGAACTAATGCTAAGATGCTTTATAGTTGGAGGCTTAATTTGTATAATCGGCCAATTGCTTATAGATAAAACTAAACTAACCTCTGCTAGAATTTTAGTTATATTTGTAACTACTGGTGCAATTTTAGGAGGTCTTGGAATTTACCAATATATTATAGATTTTGCTGGTTGTGGTGCTACCGTTCCCCTATTTGGATTTGGTGCGAATCTAGCAAAAGGTGCTATGGAAGCAGTACAATCTCAAGGTTTACTTGGAGCATTTATCGGTGGAGTTAAAGCTGCAAGTGGTGGTATTGCTGCAGCAATATTCTTTGGCTATATAGCTTCCCTTTTAGCGAAACCTAGAATAAAAAAGCAATAGGACTTCTTTAAATTATTTCTTTATAATTTCATATTATATTCTTGACAATAATTAAAAATATTTGAAATAATATTTTTAAGGAGGATTATATGCTTTACTATATACTAATGATAATTTTAGGACTAATTTTGCTTATATTAGGAGCTGACCTATTAGTTAAAGGTTCAAGTAGTATTGCAAAAAAGTTTCATATTCCTGAAATCTTAGTAGGACTTACTATTGTTGCTATAGGTACATCTGCTCCCGAACTTATTATTACTATCACATCAGCTAAAAATTCCATGTCTGATTTAATTATAGGAAACGCAATTGGTAGTAATTTGTGTAATATTTTACTAATACTTGGTTTAATGGCTGTTATTTCTCCTATAAAAATAGATAAAGACACCATAAAATTACACATACCAATCGCTCTTTTCTCTACTATAATAATTCTATTAATGGGTCTTGGAATTTTAGGAAATAATACATCTTTTATTAATAGAAATGAAGGCATATTCTTAGTATTATTATTTGTCATATATTTTTCTTACCCAATTATAAAAGAATTTGAAGATATATTAATTTCAATAAAAAATAATTCTAAAAATAACGAATTAAAAAACATTAATCCCTTCTTATGTATTATATTTATTGTTTTAGGTATTATTTTATTAAAATATGGTGGAGATTTAGTTGTAGATTATTCAACTATTATTGCAGAGGCTCTTAATATTTCTGAAAGAGTTATTGGCCTAACAATTGTAGCAATTGGTACTGCTCTACCTGAACTTGTTACATCAATAGTATCTATTATAAAAAAGGATACAGACTTAGCTGTTGGAAATATTATTGGTTCTTGTGTGTTAAATTTATTTTTAATTTTAGGAATTGGAGCAATACTTACGCCTCTAGAATTCACACCAGAATTTATACAGAATTTAATTTTATTATGCTTTTCTATATTTTTATTATATATTTTCAACTATATTGGTAAGAAAAATACTATTACTAGGTCAAAAGGATTTATATTTTTAATAATTTTTTCTATCTATTTATTAAAACTTTTTATTTAATATAAAATTAATTCATACAAAAAACCAGACACATAAATGTCTGGTTTTTTATATAAATATTATCTCTTACTAAATTGTGGAGCTTTACGAGCTTTCTTAAGACCATATTTCTTTCTTTCCTTCATACGTGGATCTCTTGTTAAGAATCCATTTGATTTAAGAACTGGTCTATATTCAGCATTTGCTTCATTAAGAGCTCTTGCTATACCATGACGTACAGCACCAGCTTGACCGCTGAATCCACCACCTTGTACTTTTGCAATTACATCAAATTTTGTTAATGTATTTGTAACTGTTAAAGGTTGTTTTACTATTACTCTTAATGTTTCTTCTCCAAAATATTCGTTTATATCTTTTCCGTTTACAGTTATATTACCTTTTCCTTCTACAAGTCTAACTCTAGCAATTGAGCTTTTTCTTCTACCTGTACCTAAGAATACAACTTTTTCTGATTTTGCCATCTTTATATCCTCCTAATTAAAATTTCCATACTTCAGGTTTTTGTGCTGCATTTTCATGCTCCCCACCTGCGTATACTCTTAATTTTGTTAACATTTGTCTTCCTAAGCTGTTATGTGGAAGCATACCTTTTACTGCTATCATCATAGCTTTTTCTGGTTTTTGTTCCATCATATCTTTTGCTAAAGTTTTTCTCATATTTCCAATATATCCTGTAAAATGAGTGTAAACTTTTTGATTTAATTTCTTTCCTGTTAAAACTGCTTTTGCACAGTTGATTATAATTACATGATCGCCATTGTCCATATTTGGTGTAAATGTTGGCTTATGTTTTCCTCTTAATAATTTTGCTGCTTCTGCTGCAACTCTACCTAAAGATTTGCCTTCAGCATCAATTATATACCATTTTCTTTCAATTTCACTTTTCTTAACACTGTATGTAGTATTATTCATGGTAAAATTACCCTCCATTCATTAAATTAAATAAATAATATATATGAAACCATATAAAGCCAACCGGGGAATTGCTTTATAGGACATATTCAAATTCGCTATATTATTTTATTACATAATATCAAAAAAGTCAAGTAATTTTTAGAAAAAATGTTGACAAATGGATAAATTTATAGTATCATATTAAATGTATTTAAGAAGAAGTTACATTCTCACCTTCACTTTTAAGGAAAAGGTTAAAATATATCTTATATAAAGCCTAAATTAGGTTTTTAATAAATATGTTTGAGAATGATTGGCTTCATAACCAATCTTTTTTATTTTGCATAAAAGATTTTAAATACAAGTAAATTAATTTTTACTATATTTAGGAGGTGTTTTAATATAAAACAAGAATTACCAATTAATGAACAAATTAGAGCAAATGAAGTTCAGGTTATTGATGAAAAAGGCGAAAAACTTGGCGTCTTACCTATTCAAAAGGCATTAGACTTAGCTTATGAAAAAAAATTAGATTTAGTTTTAGTTGCTCCAAATAATAATCCAAAAGTTTGTAGAATTATGAACTATGGTAAATACAAATTTGAGCAAGCTAAAAAAGAAAAAGAAGCTAGAAAAAAGCAAAGAAGCTTTGAAATAAAAGAGCTTAGAATTACACCTAATATTGATAAACACGATTTTGATTTTAAATCAAAAAATGCTAGAAAATTCTTAGAAGATGGTAATAAAGTTAAAATTACTGTTAGATTTAGAGGTAGAGAGCTAAACTATGTAAAACAAGGTGAAGCTGTACTAAATCAATTTATCGAAAATTTAAGTGATATAGCAGTAGCAGAAAAAAAGCCTGTTCTAGAAGGAAAAAACTTGTTTATAATATTAGCAGTAAAATCAAAATAATTAAAATGCTTATAACTTAGCTTAATCGCTAATTTATATATATACCAAAATATAAGGAGGAATTTATTATGCCAAAGTTAAAAACTAATAAGGCTGCTGAAAAAAGATATAAATTTACAGCTACAGGTAAAGTTAAAAGGACTAAAGCTAATAGAAGACATCTATTAGGAAATAAAACAAATAGACAAAAGTCATCAGGAAGCGTTCAAAATGCTTATGTTGATAGTACTTGTAAAAATCATGTAAAAAAATTATTACCATATGGTAAATAAAATAAAGGAAGGTGAATAAAAAATGGCAAGAGTTAAAACAGCTATAATTACAAGAAAAAAACATAAAAAAATATTAAAAAGAGCTAAAGGATATTATGGAGCTAAACATTATAGATTTAGACAGGCTAAACAAGCAGTTATGAAATCTGGAGCATATTCTTATGTTGGAAGAAAAGACAAAAAAAGCGATTTCAGAAAATTATGGATTATAAGAATTAATGCTGCTGCAAGAATGAACGGTATGACATATAGCACTTTAATCAATGGTTTAAAGAAAGCTAATGTTACTGTTAACAGAAAAATGCTTGCTGATTTATCAGTTACAGATCCTAAAGCTTTTGCAGAACTATGCAAAGTAGCAAAAAAATAAAAATATATAAAAGCTTAATAAATTTTAAATTTACTAAGCTTTTTTTTGCTTTATATTAAGTTATACTCTTTTCCATCCCAAGTAAGTATGCTTTCTTTCCCCTCTTTATTATTTTCTTTTATTTTATCATATAGTCTATCCGATATATTAAAATCTTGCATTTCTTTCTTATCTGACATTCTTGTTAAATATACATATTTTTCATCATCACCTAGTTCATCTACTATGTATTTTTCTCCAACTTTTCTAAACTCTTCTAATTCTTGCTGCTGAGATTTTAATATATTAGATTTTTCCTTATTTATTTTAGAATTTATTTGTTTATTAAGTTCTTCATCATATTTTAAGTTTTCATCATTATCTAAAATATAATAGCCATTACTTTGTCCTTGATACATTCCTTTTTGTAATTCTTCATATTTCTTATCCTGAGCATACTTATATACTCCTCTATTTTTTACTTGATAAATCTCTCCATAACTTTTTATTATCTCTCTTGTTTTATCTTGTAATTTTATTTTTGATTCCTTCGTTAATTTATTATTTTTTAGTGCATTTGTTAATTCTTTTATTAAATCTTCTCCTAACTCTTTAGTAAAATCTTCTATCATACCTAATATATTATTTAATTCCAAATTCCAATTCTCCTTTTATTATAGTTTTATTTATTCTTAAATTTCATTACTTTCACTATCAATAATCTTTTGTATATCACCCTTTAATTGATTTAAATCATTTTCTAAAACGAACCAAATGCTTTTTAAACTAATTCCATCATAATCATGTACGATTCTGTTTCTTAGTCCCTTTATCATATTCCATTCTATATTATTATATTTTTTCATAGTTTCTTTAGATATATTTTTTACTAATTCACCAATTTGGCTTATTGCAAAAACTGTAGCATCTATTGTTTTTTCATCTTGGCAGAATTGATCATAATTATAATCTTTTGTATATTTCATTGCTTTATTTATATATTCTATCATTTTTATAAAAGAAACATATTCTTTATTTTTCATATACAATTACTCCTGTTTTCTTTATTTCTTTATCTATTGCTGAATCTTTAATTATTTCAGACTTTTCAAATCCGTCAACATTCTTTTTAAACGCTTCTTCAATTTTCGTTATAAGACTATATAATTTAAATCCCATTAAATTTTCTTTAGTATCAATTATTAAATCCAAATCACTATCTTTGTTAGCAGTATTTTGAGCATATGAACCAAATAATATCACACTATATACAGGCATATTTCGCAATATATTCGCCAATATTTGTTTTATTTCTTCTATACTATATACTTTTTGACTCATTTTTTTCACCTCATATTTATTATACATTTTTTTCATTTAAATGGCAATATTTAAATGCTATTTAATATTTATTGGTTCTAAGTTCTTACTTTTTATTCATTTCCATCTAAATTAATATTTACTTCTTTTATATCTATTGTATTACCATCACTAGTTAGCCAAAAAGAACCTACTTCTTCTCCATTAGCTTTATCTGTTCTAAGTACTTTGCTTCCACAATCTTCTAATCTTTTAATTGCTTTATCACTAGGAAGATTGTATTGATTGTCCTTTCCTACTTCGATTATTGAATAATCTGGTTTGACCTCATTTAAAAATTTTTCACTACTACTTGAATTAGAACCATGATGTCCTACTTTTAAAACATTTGCTTTTGCCCAAGACCTTGAATTTTCTACCTCTGTTTCTGCATCTCCCATAAATAAGTAATTAGTTTCATTATATGAAAGATTTATTGCGAGTGAACTATTATTATCTGATGTGCCTTCTTCTTCCATAGCAGACATTATTTCAAAATTAGCTTTATCAATCTTAAAAGTATCTCCCATTGTCGGATTTTGCAAAAGTACATTTTTATTTTCACAAGTTTCAACTACATTTTTATAATCTGTACCACTTTTTCCTACTGTTGGAATAAGAACATTTTCAATATCTAAGTTATTAATTACATCATCTAAGCCACCAATGTGATCTTCATCAGCATGAGTTCCTACTAGATAATCAATATGAGTTATATTTTTTGCTTGTAAAAAACTAACTACATTTTTGCCATCAGCATTATTTCCAGCATCTATTAACATTACATCATCATTTAACTTAATTAATGTGCAATCAGCTTGTCCCACATAGAAAAATATTATATTAAGTTTATCATTATCTAAATTAACTTCTTCTGCATAATCTATGTTTTGTGATAAAGTAATTTGAAGTTCATTCGCCGATGTTTCTTTTGCTAATTCATTTGTTCCTACTATATAATCTTTTCCAAAAAATCCTGAAATACATAAGATTACAAATACAATTAGACTAACTAAAATATTATTTGATTTTTTTCTTCTTTTGCTCATTTTCCACCTATTTAATAATAAAATTAGATTATTATAATCTTAATTATTTATTATTTTAACATAGGATTTTATTTAATTTCAATTTTTTATTTGATTTTTTTAAGATTTTCTGTTGGGGACGGAGCTAATCGTAAAATATTTTACAAAAAGGACCGTCCCCAACGGAAAATTTAGTTCATCATATTCATTGTATCTTCTGGGCTCATGCCCTCTAAATCATAGTAAGCATCCGGTATATCTCCTGAGATTACAGTTTCAGATAATAGTACTTGTGCTGTGATGCTTTCATCTACATCTTTAAAAGGTGTAAGAAGGCTAACATTACAATTTACATTAATGTATATTCTATGCAATGTTTGATTTATTCCGGTTTCTTCAAACTCTGATTTAATTTCTGTAGTAACTTCTCCTATTGTAGACATTCTTACCTCAACATTTGGTCCTCTACCTGATATTAGTTTTATTCCTGTAAAACTTCCAAGTTTAATATAGAATTTACTAATTGTTGTATCATTTAATTTTTCTTGTATATCTAGTGCTATATGTGAATTAAGATTATTTATTGCTACTGAGTTCATTTTTATAAATCTTATTCTATCTTCTGAGTCTCTTTCTATTGTACATAAATCATCATAAGTTATATCTTTCATATTTTCAATACAAGCTTCATTAGCAAACTGAGTTGCTAAGCTTCTTGCTTTTACTCTACATTGTCTTTCGATAATTGGCGTAATGGCTTTAATAATTGTAGTTGCTGTAAAATATCCTATAATTACTATTAATAATAATATTGCAATTCTTTTTTTATATGGTTTTATATTATATCCATTTCCGCCAATTTCTGTTTATATTAATCCTAGGTAATCTAGGTCTAGAATAAATCCTATCCATTAACTCCTACATATTTTGTTATAAATAACTGCATTCCAGGTGTTAATGTATCTTTATCTAAATTATTACTTTCTTTAATACTTTCCATTGTACTTTTAAATTCTTTGGCAATTTTCCACAAATTATCATCAGTTTTAGTAAAATATATTACCATATTGTACTCATTATTTTCAGTATTTTCTTCTTCTTTTACATCACATATTTCATTAAGCATTATTTCTACCCAAGCATTAGCAGTAAATTCAACATCTATTTTTATATCTATTTCTCCTCCTGGCAAAATTGTAAAATCTTGAAGTGGTACACTTAAATCTATTTTTACTTGACTATCACTTTTAATCCCTGTGCAAGCCATTTTGTAATCTATTGGTAAATCTAGTTCTGTCATACCAAGTTCAGTTATATTATTCATAGAATGAATAAATGTTATAACTACATTTCCACTAAGTTCTATTTCATCATTTCCTATTCTCATATTATCTATATTTACTTTTACATCTGCATCATATATTTTTTCATCACCTATATTTAATAATTGTTTTTCTCTAATAGAAAATGTATCTTTATAGTTCTTTTTATTTTGCATTGCTTTTATTTGCTTTTGAGTAAAGCATAAGTTTTTACTAGGACTATATAAATCTTCTATTGTATTTATCTCTTTTGTTTCAAAACTTGAAGCAGTTATTTCTACTTCTATTTCAACATATATAGAATGTTCTTGCATGCTATTTGGCTTTATTACCATATTTCTAATCTCATATTGCATATCACATACATTTTCTTCTGAAATATTTTCCATATCTATAAATCCCATAATTGGCAAAGTAGCTGATGCAGTATTTATTCTTCCATCTTCTGTTAAATATAATATTTTAAGTTTAGTGTCTGCTTTTGCTAATATTTTATTATAGCTTATTTTGGTATCTTTGTTAGTTATATCTACATTTACTTTTAAGATTTCAGTTAAATTGTCTACTTCATCTATATTAATTCTTTCTTTTACTTGTGCTTTTGTTTTTGCTGTTCCTAAAAGAGAATTTACTGTCATTTTTCTTTCTAGCTTTTGAAGATCTAAAATATCATTTATACCAGTGATAAATTCTTCTTGATTATTTGCAAATAGCTTAATATCAAAATCTAAAATTCCCTTTACATTTATTTTTCTTTCATTTACAATTCTTGCTTCAACACTTCTTAATTTAGTATTTACCTCTAACATTTCATCACTTTTTGCATTTTCTATATTTACTATTTGAGAAAAGTCTATTACATAGTTAATTGACCTAATCTCCTTTTTTCCTTCTTCTTCTGATGAATATATTGTATATGTATTAATTGCACCATCTATTCTTACTTTTCCGTCCATTACTTCCTTTTTATATACACTTACTGTACCACTAGATGAAATTATATTATATATGTCTGGTTTAATATCTGGAACTATACAATCTCCTTCACAAACCTCTGTGTCCAATTTTTGAGCTACAATTTGATTAATGGATATTTTATTTTTTTCTAACTCCATATTGTCCTTTACCT
The DNA here is from genome assembly GCA_944392515.1 of uncultured Clostridia bacterium. Classification (GTDB taxonomy): domain Bacteria; phylum Bacillota; class Clostridia; order TANB77; family CAG-508; genus CAG-793. Next base: position 5,232 of record CALXWV010000027.1, on the reverse strand, counting down.
CCTAAAAATTATGTTTTAATAATATATATGCAGTAAGGAGTAAAAAAGAACCAAGTAAAAAAGAAAAAATTGTATACTAAATAAGTAGTATACAATCTTAAATCAATCCATATTTCAACTTTCATTATTTGCTTTGCCTTAATAAGATTATCATATTGTTCTTGAGGATTAGTTATCATTAGAACTTTTACAGTATTTTTTCTGCTTCTAAAATATTTCTGTTCAAATCTTCTTGTACAAAAACAAGACCTTTTGCTATTCCTCTTCTTGTAATTTTATCATTAATAAATATTGCCATATCGTCCATCTTAATATGTATAGGAGCTTGCCTGTTTGCACGTTATTTACATAACGTGCTTTTTGGTTTCTAATTTTTTACAAAATTAGAAAGTCGTGCTCAAGCGCACATAACCGTCGAGGTACACAGTGGTGTGGCCGATATACCCATGGTAGAAGTGAGCGCTGTACGCAGTGGTAGTAAGGGTCTGCGAAGAAGACCAGTACCAATCACTAAGCTTGTGGTTTACATAATTTTCTTTTGTAACTTTTAATTCTTCTGCAAATGCACTCCATTCGCCTCTAGATGGTACAAACCATCCATCCTTTACTTTTTCTTGTATTAATCCCCACATATCATTCGCATCTTGTGCTCCATATCCTCCATTATCAGCAAAATTCCATTTTGCTATCATTGCATCAGTATTATCTTTTCCTTTTCCAAAATCTCCTGATGTTGCTGTAGAATAATCACTCATAATTCCATATGCATTTTTATACCAATAATGTTTAGATGAATCAAAATCGTCTAATGCCATTACATAGAATCTATCTTCTTTACTTGAGTCATTTAAAGGTGCAATCACAGGTTTTGTTCCAAAATCATCTGTATATTCTTCTTGAATAATATAATAATCTTTTAAATTAGTTTTAGTAGGAATAGTATAATTTCCGTCACTATCAGTCCATTGTCCATCTCCCGTATTTCCTACTGCCAAATCTGCATAGATTACGCCATCAACTGTTCCATCTCCATCTGTATCTGCATAATATCCAACAAATGATTCTGTTTCTTCAATTGGTTCTTCGTTTTCTCCTGAACCACTACTACTTCCGTTTAAATAGCTGTTTATTAAATCTGCTCCTTCCTGAAGAGCTAATTGCTCATTTGTTTCTGCATTTCTCCATGTGTTTGCTGCATCTTGTGCTCTTTGAAATACTCCATTTTGTCCTATTGTAAGGTTTAATGCTACTCCTGCTAATATTAGTAAAACAATGATGTTTAGTATGTTATCGATGGTTAGGCTGTAGAAAAATAGACTGGAATAGTTTTCTAGACCAGCCTGACCTTCGATGACATTCATTATAGTAAATTGCGGTAACTTTTTTCTTTTCCCTATGGGTTTTCTAATTTTTTCTGTCATTTAATTTTTCCTCTTATTTAAATCTTACATTTTCACTTCTATTGCTTTTTTTCGGTTTTTAGTGTATAATTATGTATAGTTTCCCCCTCCCCAGAATGAACGGGCTTTTGTTATGGGATATTCAATTGCTTTGTCTTAGGTAGTGTTAGGGATTAACATATGTCCCTTTTTACATTGAGGGCATAGGTTAAAGTTTTGTCCTAGGATTTTTCTTAGTAATTCGAAAGTGGGAAACTCTTTCTTTTTGTATATTTTTGTTCTCGTTAGTATTTTGCATTTTAATAATTTTTTCTTTTTATTTCTATTTCCTAATATTCCATAATATCTTATCTTCATTAAATATGGTGGTAATATATGTAGTAGAAATCTTCGTATAAATTCATGAATATTTATTGTCATTTCCTTCATTTTATTGTTTTCTTTGTAATCTCTCCACTTAAATGTTACTTTTTCTCCTTCTATTTTAACTATTCTTTCATTAGATATTGCTACTCTATGTGTATATCTTCCTAAATATTGTATTACACATTCTGCATTTTTAAATGGTTCTTTACAATATACTACCCACTCTTTTTCGTACATTCTTTGTACTAAGTTATCATAGTTTTCTGGATTCTCTAAATATTTATTATTTCCATAAAACTCTACTTTTTCTTTTCTCATATAACTCATAAATTTTCCTTTAAACAGTTTTGACATTACTTTTACTGGAATAAAAAAATCTTTTGGTTTCTCTATCCATTTATTCGTTTTTGTTAGTCCTCCTCCTGTTACTACCATATGTACATGTGGATGATACATTAAGTTTTGTCCCCACGTATGTAATATACTGAAAAATCCTATTTCTCCTCCTAAGTATTTTTTATCTCGTGCTAATTCTTGTAATGTTTCACTTGATGCCTTAAACAATATCTTATACATCTTGCTTTGGTTCTGTATTACTATTCCATATATTTCACTTGGTATTGTAAATACTATGTGATAGTATTTTACATTTAATACTTCCTCTTTTCTTGCTTCTATCCATTTTATTTTCTTTCCCATTTGACAATTTGGACAATGTCTATTTCTGCATGAATTGTATGCTATTTCTTCATATCCACATTCATCACATACATATTTATGGGCTCCCATTTTTTCTGTTTTACAATCTTTTATTGCATTTATTACTTTTCGTTTATACTCTATTATTTTATGTTTTTCTTCATATTGTTTCATTCCTTTATCCAATATTTCCTGTATTTTTTCCATCTTTTTTTACTCCTTCCATTAATATGTCTACAGGACTTTCAACTCCTAAATCTACTTTTGCAACATGTATATATTCCATTGTACTTCTTATGTTGCTATGTCCCATTAGTTCTTTTACTTGTATTAAGCTTGCTCCATTTTCTATTAAATTCGTGGCAAAATTGTGGCGAAGCGTGTGGACTGTGGCCTTTTCACTTATTTTTGCTTTTCTTCTGTACTTTCTAAAATGTGTTCTTATTACATATTGATTTATTGGCTCATTTAAGTCATTCAAAAATATTTTATCTGTTTTTACTTTTGGTCTATAGTCTTTCCAGTATTTTCTTAACATTTTAAGACTTACTTTGGGTAATATTGTATATCTCTCTTTATTTCCTTTTCCTTCTCTTACAAATATTCTCATGGCTTTACTGTCAATATCACTTTTATGTAAGTTTACTACTTCTCCTATTCTTAATCCTGAACCATATACCAACATAAATATTGTTTTAAATTTATAATTGTCACATAAACTAAAAAAAGTGCTTAACTCTTCTTGGGTTAACACTTTATACACTTCTTTTTTTCTTTTTCTCATTGGTATTTGCTTTTTATTTATTAATCGATCTAATGTTACTTCCAACATAAACCTTATTACACTATTGTAATGATTTACTGTGTGGTCACATAGTTTTCTTTCTTGCAATAAGTGTTTGTACAGGTAGTCTCGATATTCCTCTATTGTTACTTCTTCTATTGGTTTATTGAAGTATCTCATCATTTCTTTGGTTTTTCCTATATAAAATTCATACGTATAATGTGAAAAATTTCTCATTTTCATGTCTTGTAACATTTTTTCTAGTACTTCTCCGTTTGTCATAAAAAAATAAACCTCCTAGTATAATATTTATTGTAACTTGGTTACATAATATATTATATCAGAGGTTTTATATTATTTCAATTATTTTGCTTTTTCTATTTATTCGGTCCATTGCTGCTTCGCAGCAATTTAGTACGATAGTAACGACAAGTGCTATTAAAGTAATACCTTTTACATCCTTTTTAATTTTTTTCATATCTTTTCTAATGTTCACTTTTTCTCCCTTCCTTAGTTTTTTATCTTTATTTATATTTATTTTTTATTATCATATACCATTTATTTAATATTAGTCAAGTATTTTTATATTTCTTTTTTGTAACATATAATCAAAAAGAACGCTTATTTAGCGTTCATAATAGTATTAAAGTACTGCTTTTATTTTCTTTGGCGCCTTAACTAAAGGTGGGATTAATGGGCTATATCCCTCACCATCAAAAACATCAACTTCTACAGTTCTTGTTAATACATCTTTATATTGATAAGATACACTTCTTTTGTTTTCTTCATACTTAACTATGAATATGTTAGTATAAGCTTTTTCTATAGTAGCTTCTTTTTCAAATAACTTACTCCTTCCTAAAGAACCTTTGACAATAATCTTTTGTCCGATTTTCTTTCTAATGTCTGACTCTAAGTTTGCAATATCATTCTGGTAAATCATTTAATCACCTACTTTTCTCAATATGATATTACTTTATCATTTAATTAAGTAAAAGTCAAAGGCGAAAAAACAGTACTTAAGTCAGTTTTTCCTCATATTTGAGCCTTAATTTTAAAATATTACATTTATATTACATTTACATTTTTTGTAATATTTTGTCGTTTTTGTATTTATGTTTACTTTTATTGTAAACTTTATTTTTTATTTCAAATACATTTCAGGATTTATATTACTTCCATCTTTTAATAACTCAAAATGTAAGTGATTATCTTCTGCTACTTCAAATACAGCACTATTTCCAACTGTTCCTATAGTTTGACCTTGAGTTACCTTTTCTCCTTCTTTTACAAATTCAGCTGTAAGTAAACTTGAATATACACTTGTATATCCATCAGCATGTTCTATAGTAACAGTTAGGCCATATCTTGGATCATTTTTTATAGATTTAACAGTTCCATCTGCTACTGCTTTAACAATTGTAGTTCTATCTGCTTTTATATCAATACCTGTATGAGTTATCCATTCTTCTAAAGTTTCAGAGTAAATTAAATTATCTTTTGCAAATTCTTTTATTACTTCACCTTCTACTGGAAATATAAATTGAGTAGTATTTTCATTTGCATTATTTTCTTCTACTTTATTTTCTGTTTGCTCATTAATTGTTTGATTTTCTTGGCTTGTTACATTTGTATTCGATGTATTTTCATTTGTATTTATAGTATTTGCTTCTTGATTTGAAGTACTTACATTTGTAGATACTTCTGTATTATCACTTTCATTATTTTCCGTTTTGTTAGTTATTAAAGAACTTTTTATCTCATTTAATTCATCATCACTTTCTTCTTCATTATCTCCTCCAACATTGTTTTGTATTAAGATTTGATTTACACTTTTACTTAAATCTGAGCTAGCTGATTCTACCTTATTTGTTTCAGTTAAATTTCTATTATAACTTAAATTTCCTACTGTTTTTTCTTGACTCATTGATGCTGAAATAGCAATTATTAATAAAATTATAGCAATAATAAAACTGACTAATT
>CALXWV010000026.1 GCA_944392515.1 uncultured Clostridia bacterium | reverse complement strand
ATTTAAGAGAACAATTATTTGTTAGTTGGGACATTTTCTCATTTCATTACTTAAGACATTATCACATTTCATTCATACATTTTTAGCATATAATATATTAAAACTGTTGACAAAAGCTATATAGTAGGTGTATACTTATACTGTTAATACATCGCGGGGTGGAGCAGTTGGCAGCTCGTTGGGCTCATAACCCAAAGGTCGTAAGTTCGAGTCTTACCCCCGCAACCAAATATGACTCTTACTTCTTTGTGTTAATAATAGAAGTAAGAATTTTTTTATAAGTATATATTTATTATAATAAGGAGTGTGTAAATTATGATGTATCCTTATGTAAAATATTCAGATGGTACAGAAGTAATGTTTTCAAATATATATATTGAAAATGGTGTAGAATGTATAGATGTTCATTTTGAAAGGTCAACTTCAAATGGTTTTGATTCAGTTAGAATTAAATTACCAACTTATGAAATTACTGTGTGGGAAGGTAATTATACAGATAAAGAAATTGAATTTTTCAAAAAAGTTGTAAAAAATAGTTCTGATTTATTTTATAAATATGCTAAAGAAGGAGGACTTAAACTTGCCTAGTATTTTTGAAAGTTTTCGGTTATAAAATTTACTTTTGGTCTAATGAAAACAATGAACCAATTCACATACATATTTCTAAAGGAACTCCCTCTCAAAATTCTACAAAAGTTTGGATAACACAAGCAGGTGGTTGTATTTTAGCTAATAATAAAAGTCAAATTTCACAAAATGATTTAAACAAATTATTAGATATTGTATCTAAACATTATTTTTTAATAATAGCTAAATGGAAAGAATTTTATCATATTGATGATATAAAAGATATAAATTTTTATTGTTAAATTCAGAATCAAAAATCATTTTGATTCTGAATTTTTTTAATTCTTTATCTTACACTGTAATTTTATCTTTTAAACTTTCATATTTAGCTTCTCCAATACCACTTACATTTTTTATATCTTCTATAGTTTTAAATTTTCCATTTGATTCTCTATAATCTATTATTTTCTGTGCTGTAGTTTCACCTATTCCAGGCAAAGTTTCTAATTTTTCTTTATTTGCAGTATTTATATTTACTTTAGCTTCTACTTTATTTTCTTCTACATCAGAATCATTAATAATTACACCTATTCCTGCACCATCTGAAATTAAATTAACTTGATTTAAGTTTTCATTAATTCTTGGTATATATATTTGTGTTCCATCTTCTACTATATATGCTAAATTTATTTTAGATAAATCCGCTTCTTCAGTTTTTCCACCTGCCATATTTATTGCATCAATTATTCTAGAACCTTCAGGAAGAGTTACAACTCCAGGGTTATTTACTTCTCCTATAACATGTACTACTACTTTTTCTTCATCATTTTTTTCTTCTATAGTTTCTATTTCATTTGTATTTTGAGTTACATCATTTATATTATTCGATAGTATAATTTCACTATCATCTACATATAAATTTTGATATACATATATCAAAACTAAAGTAAATAAAATAGTTATTACTATTGATATAATTATCTTTTGTTTTTTGGTCAAATTTAATATTATTTCTTTCATAAAAGATCCTTTCTTAAAATTATTTAAATTTAATAAAAATCACTTTTCTTCTATTGATTTATTTTTTATTTATTGTTATTATATTTTTTGTATGTTTAAAGGAGAAGGAATGAAAAATATTTATAGATTAAAATATATATTTATTATTTTAATAATTATTGTGGGTATATTTTTCCCTAATAATTATATAAAAGCTGCTAACAGTCCTACTGTTAATTCAGAATCCGCTATTTTAATGGATGCTAAACAAGGTAAAGTTTTGTATGAAAAAAATTCTAATAAAGTAATGTATCCTGCAAGTACTACTAAAGTTATGACTGCAATTTTAACAGTTGAAAATTGTGATTTAAATGCTAACCTTACTGTAAGTTATTGGGCTATTAATTCTGTACCATATTCTTATTCTTTAGGATATATTCAGCCTGGTGAAATTTATACAGTTGAAGAATTATTAAATATTACTTTAATTGCATCAGCCAATGATGCTGCATTTGTTTTAGCAGAATATATAGCAAATTTAGATAATGAAAATTATGTATTTAGTACTGATTCTTCAAATAAAGAAGCATTTGATAATAGTATTGCTAAATTTGCTGATATGATGAATGAAAAAGCAAAAGAAATTGGTTGCACTAATACTCATTTTGTTAATCCTAATGGAATACATAATGAAAATCATTATTCTACAGCTTATGATTTAGCTTTAATAGGTAAATATGCTTATGAAAATAATATTATAAAGTCTATTGTATCTAAGCAATCATATAGTTTACCTAAAAATACCAATCATCCTTTGTATAATACCACTAATGCTTTATTAAAGAATTCTAGTAAATATCATTATGAATATGCAAATGGATTTAAAACAGGATATACAGATGCTGCAGGATATTGTATCATTGCTACAGCAAGTAAAGATGGAATTGATTTAATATGTGTTATTTTAAAAGGAGAATATTTAGCAGACGGAACTGCTACTAGAGAATCTGATTGCATTAATTTATTTAATTATGGATTTGAAAATTATAAATCCGTTAAGCTATTAAATGAAGGAGATATTGTTAGAACTATAAGTGTTTTAAACGGTACAGATGATACAAAAAGTTTAGACATTAAAGCTGCAAGCAACTTAAATTGTGCAGTATTTACAGATGAAGTTGTTGATGTTACTCCGGTTATACAAATAAACAATATGTTAGCTCCTATTGCACAAGGTCAAGTTGTTGGGAGTATTACTTATACAATTGATGAGGTTGATTATAAAAGTGATTTAATTGCTACTCATGATGTATATAGTTCAAATGTTATGAATGTTATTTTAGCATTATTTGCTATCTTTGCTGTATTATTAGTTATAGTCACAATAATTTCAATTAAAAAGAAATAAACCAAAAGGGCACTAATATTTATTTTAATTAGTGCCCCTTATTTAGTTAATTTTATCGAATAGAAATTATCTTATTCCTTTCACTCTTGTTATAATTATTTTAATAGTCACTTCCTAATATTATTGTAAAATCAACATTTGAATTATCTTCTCCCATAACAGAAGTACCAGTTCCAAGAAGTGCTATTAGTGAATTCTCTTCTTGAGCCTTATTATTAGTTCTATTTATTATTGTTGTTTCTGATGTTATATTAGTATTTCCTTTTTTAGAAATCTTATATCCTTGAGCTTCTAGTTGAGTAATAGCTTTATTTAGTTTAGTTTGACTACCTGTACCATTAAGTATTTCTACTGTAAATGTCTTTTGAGTAGTTGTCGTTCCTATAGAAACTTTATTTGCAACTTCATTTGAAACAGTATTTCCTTCTTCATTAGAAGTAGTTGATGAAGTTAAAAATAATTCATTTACTAGTTCTTTTGACTCATCTTCATCTACTAGGTATACTGCGACTCCATTGCAATATTTTGCAGTTCCAGGTAACATTCCTGTTTTAATATTTTCTGAGTTTATATTAAGTAATGCTGGTGCATATTCCATCATTGTATCCCAGTCAATATTTGTTTCTACTTCTTCTTCCATTATTTTTAGGATATCATCTATTTTAGTAATATTTTCTAACTTTAATGCTTGTTTTGCAACTGCCATTAAGAATTCTCTTTGAGTTCTCATTCTACCTAAGTCATTATCGCCATATTCATAAGAATATGATGTTCCATTATTGTTATGTCTAAATCTTACTAGCCATTCTGCTTTTTCTCCATTAAGTAATTGATATCCAGGTTCTAGATGTATATATAAATTTTGAGAACTGTCATCATAATCCATTTTAATAGGTACATCAAAATATACTCCGCCTATTGCATTTACTAAATCTCTTAAAGCTTTTGTATCAACTGTTATATAATATTTCAAATTTAAACCTGTTAATTTATTTACTGCATCTATTGTTTTTTGTGGACTTATTTGGTATTTAGAATTTATTTTATCCGATGCAGTTGCTGTATTTGGATTATTTCCTACAAAGCTATCTCTTGGTATTGATAGTAGTACTGCATCTCCTGTGCTTGGACTATATTTTGCAACCATAATTGTATCTGTCATTGCTTCACTTTTTCCAAGAAGTAAGCAATAAAAGTCTGGTAAATTCTTAGTCTTTTCCGGATCTGTTCCCACAAGTGTTGATACTATTCCTGTAAGTCCTCCTCCATTTTTGTATACTTTATATGCAAAGATTCCTGCTAATATAATAATTATTAATAATAAGATTAATATTATCTTTCCAAAAATTCTAAGACCTTTTCTTTTTTGCTTCTTTTCTTTAGATTTTTTATTATTACTCATTAATCAAAATCACTCCTAAAATCAATTTGAAACAGTATATCAAATTTTTACTATTATATCAAGATTTTTTAGCTTTTTTCATCTTAATATTTTCTTAAGATAGATTTATACTTCTGGTAAGAAGCTTAATTTTGCATACCATTCTTCTTTGAAATCTTTATCATATTCTACATTACCGAATATTTCTGGCATTTCTTTTTGGAAATATTTCAAAAGTGGTATTAATAATTGTCTTATTGCAGGATGTGCTTTATTTGAAGTTCTAAGTTCTAATATATGTTTCCATTCTCTTATATCAGCTGTCATTGTTACTTCTGCAGCAGTACTATGAGGAAGTACTAATCTACACATATCTGTTGAAGCACCTAATTTCTTCATTTCTATGTAATGTTTTTCCATTTCTTCCATGGCTTTTTTCCATTCTTCATATACATTTTTATCTTCTATATATGCTGGATTAATACATTTTATTTCATTTCCATATTTATCTTTATCATAACTGCAATATCTTGTTGATTCTATAGAAAAACTTCCAAATCTATGTCTTGTTAAATCTTTATATACACCAATATCACAGTACATTCTTATTGTTACTTTTTCATGTTCTAGAACTGATTCATGACCTCTATTAATACAGTTTTTTAATAGATTTTTATAGCTATCTTCAGATACGCTTCCTTCTGAGCGATAACAGGTTCTGCAAGCTCTTTCTATTCTTTTCATGATTTTTATTCCATCAATTTTTTCTACTTGGATCCATGGTTCTACTATTTTCATATTTCTTACTGCATAATATTTTTATATTATGCCCTCCTTTCTTTTTTAAATTTTTTTATTTTATATATTTTTTGAAAAATTAATATCTTTTATATTAGCTTTTATATATTGAGTTTAATACTAGATTGTTATTATACATCATTGAACCTATATTTGAATTATATATTAATTCTAATAGATTTGTATCAGATATTATTGGTGCTATCATTGATATAACTGCAAATATTGCATAAATAATTATTGCTCCTTCTATTGCTCCTAATACGGCTCCTCCAACTTTATTTACTTGGCTAAGTAATGGTATCTTGTCTATTATTTTTGATACAACTTTGATTAATGCTAATACTAATCTAACTATAACAAATATTGCTATGAAAACAATTACAGAAATAATACCACTCGCAAGTTCAACTCCTATTGCATTAAATGCTTCTTCTTTTGAAGTATTTACATTTTCAGTTATACCATTAATATAGTTTACTATTCCTTCTGGTAAATTTGTATTTGCTTCTACTTTAAAATCTGTATCACTTAATGGTATATTTTGAGAAATTGTGGTTGCTAAACTTTCATCAAAATTAGTATTTTCTATAACTACATTTGTTATTGGTCTGCAAAGCAAAATTGCAAGTATTAAGGCAACTATTACTGCTGCAATATCTATTATGCATGATATTAATCCCTTTTTTAGACCTACAAATATTGATGATACCATTATAACTATAATAATTAAATCTACTGCCATTTTATTATCCTCCTTAGAAAATATATTTTAAATTATAAACTAATTATTTCTACTCTATCTCTATAAATTATTCCTGCGACATTATCTCCTAAAACAATATTTTTATAGTTTTGCCTTGATGTAAAATGTTTTAAAAGCCATGCGCTATGATTCAAAAATACTATTTCATTACCCATATCTACTGCAATTATATTATTACTTAAATAAAGTCCATTTGGCATTTGTTCTAAAAGATAAGTACTTTCTCCAGAATTTTTTTCATTTATAATTTTTAATTGATACTCACTACTTAATATTCCTGAACTTGTTTCCTCAACTTTGTTAATATATCCTGACATTTCAATATCTAAAAACAAAGTATTGTCATCTATATCTAGTAATTTTTCTGAATTTCCTTCTGAATATTTATATACCGAATTATCATATTGACAAATTAAATCATTATTATTGTATTCAATATTAATTATTAAACTATTATTTTCCTCATTATATTTGTATACAATAGCTTCTGACGGACTATTTTTTGCTTTTTCTACTGATATTGTTTTTACTTCAGATGAAATAACTGTTCCTGATGTATTAGACTCTGCAAAGCTTAAATACTCATTATTATCTGATATTGCTAGACTTGTTGCGATAGTAGATGATAAATATGTTTTAAATTCTTCATTTCCAGTTATTCCATACATTACTATTACAGATTTATATGTTGTCCCTGTTAATACTACTCCTACTGCTCCATTTTTATTTACTGTCATATATGATACATTGCCTTCCATTGTTTTTTGCCATTGAAGACTTGTATTATATATTAAATAAACATTTTGGCTTCCTTTATCTGCTAAAAGTAGATATTTCCCATTTGATTCAAATATTGGATTATTTACTTGAACATTAATTGTAGTTTCTTCTTTTCCTGAAGTATTGTATATTGAAAGTTTATTATTTTGTAATATTACTATATGATTATCATAAGCATATATACTTGCATTCTCATTTTCTATTGAAATTGTTGGCAAAGTTTCATCTACAATATTTTTTCTAAATATATATTCATCCATCCAATCTCTTACATCTTCATTTGCTATATATAAAGAAATTACTGTAATTAAGGCTATTGCCACAATTATACCTATTATTATTAATATTTTCTTCTTCATCTTATATCCTTTTGTTTTTTTATATTTTATACTACTTTAAAATCTTTGTAAAGTAAAAATATTAAAAAGTATGAAATGCTTTATTCATAAAAAATAATGTTTTCTATTTTAATAACTAAATCACCAAAATTATGAAAACATTATTTTTATTATATATTATTTCTTTCTCTTTCTAACAATTGTAATTACTATGCCTGCAATAATTATAATAATAGGTATTGCAAAAATTATCCATAATACAATTCTATTTTCTTGTTCTGTTATTGCATCAAAAGTTACAATTCCTGTATCTTTTCTTATTCTTATTGAATCCTCTCTATCTGATAAATATGCTATTGTATTTAGTATAATATCTTTATTTTCTCTTATTGAGATAGGAGTACCTATACTTTCAGATATTTTAACTATATAATTTGTTGCAAATAATGCATTTGAATATGCAACTAAAGTTGATTCTGTATCATCATCTATCTTTTTAGTTAATATTTCTGCTAAAGTAAATGGTCCTTCTTCATCAGTATCTAATTTCTTTGAAATATCTGAATTTATATCTTCTCTATAAAAAGAGGTTTCTGTTGATTGTAAGAATGGGCTTGCTGTAACTCCTAAATTTTCTAATTCTTCATCTGATACAGTATTTATTTTTCCTGAATCTAATAATGCTACAGTTCCATCTGTATAAAGGTCTTTAACTATTCCATTGTATGACATATTTGGAATAATTAAATCTGGTGTTCCTGCTATCATATTACTTGATGATTCTTCACATACTACACCGCTTGAAAAGCTTATACCAAACTGTGATAATATTTTAGATATATTTGGATAAGTTGTACTTTCTGTCCATCCTGCCGTAAACATATATGGGTCTTGCATCCATACTATTTTTCCACCAGCATTTATATAGTTTTGTATTTTTTCTGTTTCTAAATCTGTAAAGTCACTAGTTGGATTTGCAATTACTAATACATCACATGTTTCAGGCATATCTGATGTAAGTAAATCTAATTTGTTTACATCATTTACATCATTTTCAATATATGTAGCAAGAGTTTTCATTGCTGATGAATCATCTATTCCATATTCACCATGTCCTGTTAAGAAGTATATTTGTGGCTTTTTAGCAATTGTTACATCAAGTATTGCATTAGTTAATTTTTGCTCAGTTATATCTACATACTGATAAGTTGAACTATCAAAAATTTGCATATCACTTTGGTCAATTATTTTATATCTTTCTGTTGCCTGAACTGCAACTAATTGACTACTTGTAGTTACATTATATTCTGCTGCTAAATCTGGTCTTTCTGAAGTATCTATTATTTGAATAGTAATTTTATCGTTTAAATCATGATATTGCTTTGCAAGAGTTACTGCTGTGCTTGATTCATCATATCCAAAAAAGTACATTGTTACATTTTGTGTAACATTTTTTATTTGTTCTTTTGATTCATCAGATAATGTATATAGCCCTTGTGATGTGAAATCTAAAGGAGTTATGTCAAGGTTCATAAATAATAGATTTACTAATATAAATATTGCTATTAATATTGCAACAAGCACTATAGTAAGCACACTATCTTTTATCCATTTTTTCTTGATTATTTCTATTAATCTTCTCATTATACACTTTCCTTTCTTCTTTTTGCTTAAGGCTTTTTTTGCTATCCTTTATTTTACACTCTTTCTTCTTTGTAATACCATGGTAGTAAATACTACAAATAATGCTGAGAATGCAACTAATAATACTAAATTCTTAATAGATATAGTTCCTAAATAAAAAGACTCATAAAAAGCTTCCATTAATGAGAAATCTGCAAAAGTACTGCTAAAGCTTGGTAAAAACCATAATAGTATAAATACTGCAATTGTAATTACTGCTGATACTACTTGATTTTCTGTAAGGCTTGATGCGAACATACCAAAAGAAACATAAGCTATAGCAAGCAGTGCAAATCCTAAAATTGCAACTAGTGATTTACCTAATTGAGGCTGTCCAAAATAGCAAAGTATTCCAAAATATATTAATGTAAGTAACACAGAAACTAGCACAACAAGTGCAGCTGCTATAAATTTTCCAAGTACTACTTGTGTTACACTTCTTGGAGAAGTTAGTAACAATTGTTCCGTTCCATTTTTTCTTTCTTCAGAAAACATTCTCATTGTAATTAAAGGTACTATAAATGTTAATATTGTTGATGCTGAACCAAACATATATGGGAAATCTGTTTTTAAAAGAGCGAATACATCTAAATAGAAAAATATACTACACATTAATAAAAATACACCTATATATATGTATCCTATTGGAGACAAAAAATATGATTTAAATTCTTTTTTTATTATTGCCCACATTATTTTTTACCTCCTTTTTCTTTATTTTTTACTGTTTTATTATTTGTTTTTTTATTTTCTTTAATCTTTTCTAATTTTTGTTTTGCTTTTTCTACCTTTTTTTCAGCTTTTTCTGTTTTTGTTTGTACTTTCTCTGCTGTCTTTTCATCTTTAATCTTTTTCTTAACTTCTTTTACTCTTTCTTTTTCTTCTTTTTCTCTTCTTCTATTTTCTTCCCACTTTTTATTAAATTCTTCTTTTTCCTTTTGTTTTTCTTCTTTTTTGTCTTGTTTTATTGCTTCTTTTCTATCTTTTTTTGACATCTTACTTAGTTCTTCTTCTCTTTTTGCTTTTAACGCTTCTTCCTTTTTAGTTTTTTCTTTAACTTCTTTTTCTTTTTGACTAATAAGTTTTAGGAATGCATCTTCTAATGTAATTTCTGATTTCTTAAGTTCTAATATATTTATATCGTTTTTAGGGAACAAATTAAATATTTCTTTTCTTAAATCAGTTGATTTATCTGCAGTTAATTGATATTGCTTTGTTCCATCATTTTTTTCTTTAATTAATTCAACATTTTTTAAATTTTTGATTTTCTTAGAAACTTCGTTTATCTTGTTTTTTTCATCTTCTACTGTAACATAAATACTATTTTCTTCTTCAAATTCTTCTTCTAAATGACTTGGAGTGTCTACAGCAAGCACTTTTCCTTTATTAATTATTATTACTTTTTCACATATTTGGCTCACTTCAGATAATATATGTGAACTTAGTATTACAGTATGATTTTTACCTAATTTTCTAATTAACTCTCTTATTTCAGTTATTTGTTTTGGATCAAGACCTACAGTAGGTTCATCTAGTATAAGTACCTTTGGATTGCCTATTAAAGCTCCTGCTAAACTTACTCTTTGTTTATAACCACGAGATAAATTTTTTATTAGCTTTTTTTGAACATTTGTAAGTCCTACTTCTGTTAAAACTTTGTCTACGCTTTCTTTTTTCTCTTTTCTCTTTACGTATTTTAAATCTGCCATATAATTGACAAATTCGCGAACTGTTAAATCATAGTAAAGAGGTGTACTTTCTGGCATATATCCTATTTGTCTTTTGACTTTTTTAGGATCTTTAGAAATGTCATAATCATTAACAATAATTTTACCATTTGTAGGTTCTATAAAACCTGTTATCATATTCATTGTAGTACTTTTTCCTGCACCATTAGGTCCTAAAAAGCCAACAATTTCATTATCTTTAATGGTAAAGTTAATATCATCAACTGCTGTAAAATTACCATATTTTTTTGTGACATGCTTTACTTCTATCACTGTTTTATCCTCCTTAGGTCTTTTTTTAAGGATTTGCCTATTTTAAGCAAATCCTTATTTTTAATAAATATTAACATTATATGTTTTTTAATTCAATAAATTTTAAGTTCTTTTCACAAAAAATTTACATTTTTTAATTATTCTTTTACATATTAAAGAATGCTTCATATGCTTTATATGCCATATATACATCATATTTGCAAGTTACTTCATATGGTGCATGCATTGAAAGTACTGGAACTCCGCAATCTATAACATCTACACCTTTATTTGCTAAAATATAAGCAATTGTTCCACCACCGCCGATGTCTGTTTTACCTAATTCAGCTACTTGAAATTTTATTTTATTTGCATTAAATAATCTTCTTATTTCTGCTACATACTCAGCATTTGCATCAGAGGAATTATATTTTCCTCCTGAACCTGTATATTTATTTACACTTATTCCTTTTCCTAAATATCCTGCATTAGTTGTATCTGAAACAGAAATATAAAGTGGATCTACTCCGGCATCAACATCTGCAGATAACATTTTAGAATTACAAAATACTTTATCTAAAAGGTTTGGTCTATTAATTCTTGATTTATTTAATAATTCTGAAATAAATGTATCAAATACATGTGATTCCATTCCTGTATTACCCATACTACCTATTTCTTCTTTATCTGAGAATAAACAAACTGCTGTTCTTTTTGGTTCTTCTATATTAAGTATTGCTCTTAAAGAAGTATATACACATACTTTATCATCTTGACCATAACCTGCAATTAAGCTTTCATCTAGGCCTAATGTTCTGCATTTAAATGCTGGAACAACTTCTAGTTCAGAGCTTATAAAATCTTCTTCATTTATACCATATTTTTTATTTAATAATTTTAAAATATTACTTTTAACTTGATCTTTTTCTTCTGAAGTATCTGGTATACTTCCAACTAGTATTGAAAGTTTTTCTGCATTAATTGCTTCAGATAACTTCTTTTGTTGTTGTTCTTTTGCTAAATGTGGTAAAAGATCAGTTATTGTAAATACTGGTTCATCATCACTTTCTCCAAGTGATACATATATTTTCTCTCCATTTTCTTTAATGATTACTCCATGTATTGCAAGTGGTATAGCTGTCCATTGATATTTTTTTAATCCACCATAATAATGTGTTTTCAAATATGCTAAATTTCCTTCTTGGCATAATGGATTTGGTTTTAAATCTAATCTTGGTGAATCTGCATGTGCCCCTACAATATTAATTCCCGCTTCCATAGATTCTGTTCCAATAACAGCTAAATATATATTTTTATTTCTATTAATAAAATATACTTTATCTCCTGGATAAAGTTCTGAATATTCATCTAAACTTTTAAATCCATGCTCTCTTGCTAATATTTCTGTTTCTCTTATTATTTCTCTTTCAGTTTTTGCACTATTTAAAAATTTCATATATTCATCTGAAAAAGTAAATATAGCTTGTTTTTCTTCATCATTTACTTCTTCCCATCCAGATTTTTTGTTTTTTAATAAATCGTTCATGCTGTTCCTCCTTTTTATAGTTTTAAATTACTGTTATTCAATAACATTTTAACTTGCTTTATTATATCAATAGTATGTCAAAAAATAAAGCTAAAATTCAAATTTTATTATATTTAGTTAATTTCTATGAATAGTCTTTTTTTTTTACTAATTTTTATTTATGTAAAAAAATAGTTTTTACATTTATATATTTACAAATAATTTTATTTATTGTTTAATATATTATAATAAATATTTTACTTTTAATTAAATTTATAATAAAATACTATATATTATTAGAAAGGTTTAAGACTATAATTATGAACGCAATACTTTATAATTCTGATACTTCTTCTGAAAGTGCAGAAGAAGTTTTTGAAGAAGCAAAACAAATAATTGAAAATAATAGTAATACTACCTTTGAAAAAACTCCAAAGAAAAAACATACTAAAGGAATTGTAATTACTATTTGTATTCTTATTTTCTTAATTATTTTAGGTGTATTATCCACAATTTTTGCACTTATTAACATTAATAGTGATAAAATAATTTCTGGTATATCTATTTTAGGTATTGATGTATCAGGACTTACTCAAGATGAAGCAAATAAAAAAGTTTCAGATAATTTAAATTCAAGGCTTGATACTAACTTAGTATTTAGTCACAATGATGTACTATATAATATTTTGCCAAATCAACTTGAATGTAGCTTTGATATATCTAAAGCAGTAAATGAAGCATATTCTTATGGTAGAAATGGAAATATATTTGAAAACAATTTTGATATTATTAATACTTTAATTAATAAAGTAGATTTAAATGTAGATTTTGCATTTAGTAATGATTTATATAATTCGATTGTAGAACAAATGAATTCTAATTTCGAAGATGGCTTAAAGCAATATTCTTATGAAATAGATGGTAATAATTTAATTATTACTGCAGGTAAGAAAGGTAATGTAATTAAGTCAGATGAACTTAAAAATTTAATTGTAGAAAAACTTACATCTATTAATTATAATACTGATTCTATCGAAGTTCCTGTAGAAGAACAAGATCCACCTGCAATAGATATAGATAAAATTCATAGTGAAATATATAAAGAAGCTAAGGATGCTTATTACACTAAAGATCCTTACGCAGTTTATCCTTCAGAAGCCGGCCTTGATTTTAACATTTCAATTGATGAAGCTAAGCAATTAGTAAGTACTCCTAGTGAGACATATACTATTCCATTAAAAACACTATATCCTAAAGTTACTACTAATGATATTGGGAGAGAAGCTTTCCCGGATTTACTTGCAACATATACAACAAGTTATGCTACAAGTAATGCAAATCGTTCAACAAATATTGCCTTAGCCGCATCTAAAATAAATGGTACTGTGTTAATGCCTGGAGAAGAATTTTCTTTTAATGGTACTGTTGGAAAACGTACTGCTGCAGCTGGATTTAAAGTAGCTGGTGTATATTCAAATGGTCAAGTAACATCTGATTATGGAGGAGGAATTTGTCAAGTATCTAGTACTTTATATAATTCTGTCCTTAGAGCTAACTTAGAAATAACAAATAGAGTAAATCATACATTTACAGTAGGATATGTTCCAATTGGTTTAGATGCAACAGTTTCTTGGGGAGCTCCTGATTTTAAATTTAAAAATAGTAGAAGTTATCCTATTAAAATAGTTGCTACTACTGCAAATAAGAAAATAACTATTAGTGTATATGGCTTAAAAGAGGATATTGAATATGAAGTAGAATTAGTATCATATAAAACCGGAACTGTTCCTTATTCTACAGTATATACTACAGATTCATCATTAGCTCCTGGTAAAACAAAAGTTGTACAATCGGGATCTAATGGTGCTAAAGCAGAAGCATATAAAATTTTAAAATTAAATGGCAAAGAAGTTTCTCGTACATTACTTTCAAAAGATACATATAGCCCTCACAATCAAATTATTGCCAAAGGAAAATAAATTTATTTTTTTAATACTAAAACCCTTAATTAAATTTTAATTAAGGGTTTTTAGCAAATTAGCTTATATAAATTAATTTTACTCTACTCTAAAGTCATATGCATTAATTATATCTTTTGTTGTAGACGCATTTAATTGTGCTGTTTCTCCAGCATTTAATGCTGGTATTACACCAGGAACCGTAGCTATTGTGTTTCCTTGATTATCTACAAAAACTATAGATATATCTTGGGCATCTGTTGAAGTACTACTATTATTTGTAACATTAGCTAACAATCTATTTAATCCATTAACTGTTGTTAATTGGATATTAGATATAGTTACACTTTGATAGCTTTTATTTTCTTTTAATTTTGAGCTAACATTAAGCTTACTTCCATCTGAATATAATGCTGTATATTCACTACCTGATTCTTCACTTGCACTTGGTGGATTTTGTTGATTATCGCTTTCGTTATTTTTCAAAACAGCTCTTACAATAAATAAGACTAAAATAATTATTACAGCTACCACTATTAAAATTAGTAATCTCTTTTTTTCCTTCTTTTTCATAGTATCCTCCTTTTTAATAAATTATTAAATGTCTTATAACTATTCAAGTTATCATTAGTTATAATTTAATACATATATTATATAAATAACTTTTTTTATTTGCAATATTTTTGAGATATATTTTTCAAATTTTTATATACCATTTTTAATAAAAATATATTTTTTAGTTATTTTATCTTTTTTGATTGATTATTTTTTTAATTTTTACCTATAATTTTTTGTCTTTTCCTTGACAAATAGTATTTTTTTGTGTTATTATAATTAGTGTTCTAAGTAGGTGACACATTATGATTAATGGGTCAGTAGCTCAGTTGGATAGAGCAACGGCCTTCTAAGCCGTGGGTCGGGGGTTCGAATCCCTCCTGGCTCACCATTAAAAATTCTCTATTTAGAATTTTATATCGAGGTGTGGCTCAGTTGGTAGAGCGCGTGGTTTGGGACCATGAGGTCGCAGGTTCGATCCCTGTCACCTCGACCAGTTAAAGTAGATTTTACAGGAAACTGTAGAATGACAAAAATCATATCAAAAGTGCATAAAATACGTTATTTCAAGAGATTGAAGTAACGTATTTTTTCTGTCTTGAGTATTCAAAAATCCTTCTACATCATTAAATTTTGTTCTAGAAAAATTTTCTAGAACATTAATCTAAACAAAAATTTTAAAAAATAAAACTAATCGAAGAATAAAATCAAGTCATATCAAGTGTTTTAAGATTATTTTCTAGAAAATTTCTAGAACAATTAGATTTAATTTTGGTAGAAAGGAGGTCTAGAATGTATGAATTCACCCCATTTAAAAAAACTGAAAAACTTTTATTTGAAAGTTTTATACAATTTCCTAAAGAATTATTAAATAAAGAAGAATATAAATTTCTATCTCCAAATGCTATGTTATTATATTCTATTTTAACCGATAGGTTAAGTTTATCATTTAAACAATTAGAATGTAACAAAAAAATACAATTTCATGATGCAAAAGGCAATATGTATGTAATCTTTAAAAGAGAAGAAATACAAGAGAAATTGCATATTGGACGTTCAGCACTTGATAGTGCAGTTTTACAATTAAAAGAATGTAATCTTATAAAAGAAACAAAACAAGGTAAAAATATGCCAAATATTATTTATTTAGGCAAAACAATTGGAATGATAGAAAATGAAAAAAGAGAAGAATTTAGGAGTGTACAAAATCAACAGTCCGGAGTGCTGAAAATCAACACTCACGAGTGTATAAATTCAACAGTCCAAAATAGTAAGAATAATAAATATATAAATAATAGCTATAAAAGCCATCAGGATAAAAATATTGATTATCATGGTAGAAATTATCCACCTGGATATTTTGACAAGCTTTATGCTAATCATATTGTATCAGAAGATAGCATAGTAAATTAGAATTGAATCACCACTTTATAAAATTAGGAGGATTATAGAATGGAAAATGAAAATGTAAAAGATAAGTTTATAGATGAAAAAACAGGAATTGAATATATAAAACAAGGAGATTATTATTTGCCTAATTTAATATTAGCTCCAGAAGAAACAAATTATAAAATTGGTAAATACGGAAGAATAAAATTAAACTATTTAAAAAATAATAAGAAAGCTGAATACTCTATTTTATTAATTGAAAGTAAATTAAATAGATATTTACACGAAATAGATATTGTAAGTGAAGATATGTTGAAATCAATTATATCTCAGCTAATGAAACAAGAAAATGTAACTGAAGAATTAAAATCGACAAATCAAATGGAATGGGTTCAAGCTATGAATAATATTAAAAATAGAGCTGAAGAAATCATATTAAAAGAATTAATTTATGTATAGGAGGTATCATAATGGATGAAGTAAGATTGTATGAAATGTATTTAAGAGAAGCAATTGATGAGCAGAGATTTTCTTTGTTAAATAAGAATGAAAATTATAAAAAACTGAAAGATAAATTTCATAAAATTTTAGAAAAATATCCCAATTTAGAACTTATTTTAGAAAAAGATAGAAAATTAATTTTAGATGAAACAGAGTGTAAAATGTTGCAAGAATTAGCAGCAATCTATATGGATATATTAGATATAGAAGAAAAAGAAATATTTCTTTTAGGTGGTAAAGAAATGTACTTTTATTTAAAAGATACTGGAATTATTAAAGAAGAATAAAATAAAAGAATCAATTTTTAAGAAGAGAAATTTCAAATGAAATTTCTCTTTTTTTGTATGCATTTTTTAGTTTAAAAATGACTGTTCTACACTTTTAAAATATTAAAAGCAAGCGACGCATTTATACTCCCGTATAAATACAAATTTAAAATTTCTATTGTAGAAATTTTAGATGGGGAACTTCTTCCCCAACCCCCTTAATTTTATATTATTAAATCTAAAAAACTTGCAAGAAAGGAGAAAAAATTTATGAGAAAAAGAACAATAAAAAAGCAAATATGGATTAATCAAAATGAAGATAATTTATTAAAATATAAATCTAAAAAATCAGGATTAAATGAATCTGAGTTTTTAAGAAGTTGTATTAAAGGTTATAAAGTTAAAGAACAACCTACTAAAGAGATAAGAGAATTTTTAAAACAGATTTCAGGTATAGCAAACAATGTTAATCAAATAGCACTAAGAGTTAATGTTAATGGAAACATTCAGACAGATGATATTAAATATTTAAATGAAAATATTAATCAATTTATCTTAGATTTTCAAAAGAAAGTATATTCAAGAGAATAGGAGATGATAAAATGGCAGTTATAAAAATAAAAAATATAAGAACAAATTTACAAGCAGTTATAAAATATGCAAAAAATGGAGATAAAACAGATTATGGAATTTTAGTTTCAGGTATTAACTGTAGTGTAGAAAACTCTTATGAAGAAATGGCTCTAACTAAAAAATTCTTTCATAAAGAAGATAAAATATTAGGTTATCATATAATTCAATCATTTAAAGGTAATGAACTTTCTTCAGAGCAAGCAAATCAAATTGGAAAGGAACTTGCAGAAGAACTATGGGGAGATAAGTATCAGGTTATAATTTGCACTCATATAAATAAAGATAATGTCCATAATCATATAATTTTAAATTCTGTTTCTTTTATAGATGGAAAAAAATATCATAATTCAAAAGCCGAAATTGCATTTATGAAGGATGCTTCAGATAGATTGTGTTTAAATCATGGGTTATCTATTGTAAACACTTCCAAAGGTAATAAAGAAAAAGAATTCAGGCAAAATAATATTGATTATTTTAACCGTAGAGACGAGAAAATGCAAAAGATAATAAATGATATTGATGAAGCAGTAAAGTCGTCTAAAAGCTATTCTGATTTCAAATTAGTGTTAAAGTCAAAAGGCTACGAAAAAATTAATGACTATGGCAAATATTTTTCTATGAAAACTCCATATTTTCAAAGAAATGTCAGAATTGATAGAGTTTTTGGAGAAAAATATTCTGTAGAAGGAATTAAAGAACTAATTTATGGATATATAAAAGAAGATCTACCTCCAGTTGCAAATTTGAAAGAGAAATACTATAAGAAAGTTTATACTGGACCGAAAATAAATAAATTATTACTTCAAACAAGTTCTTTTTATAGAACATATGTCCATTATTTATATGCATTTAATATATTACCTGCTAAAAATGAATATATAGAACTTACACCTGAATATTATAAGCAAAAGAGAAAGAATAATATGATATTTGAAGAATTAAATTTTCTATCTAGGCATCGTTTTAAATCAATTAATGAGATTAAAGATTATAAAGTTAATTTTGAAAATCAATTACCTAAATTAAAAGGAAAACGAGAAGATTTATGGAGAAAATATCATAAAACAACTAATGAAAATGATAAAATAACAATAAAAAATGAAATTAATAAACTTACTGAAGAAATTGATACTATCACTGCCCAGAGAAATGCTTGTAATAGAATTATTGATAGGTATTCAATTGTTAAGGAAGATCTTTTGAAAGAGATTGAATACAGTGTACAAGAAGTAAAACGAGGAAGAGAACTCTGAAATTTCAAAGTTCTCTCCCTCTGTCTGTGCTTGGATACAATTAAAGAATTTTACAGTGGTCAGTGCTACTTAATATAAAGCGTGGCACGAAAACCAGTGCTGCGATAGTTGACACCAGGAATGCTGCAATTGCGACAGGCGACAGGATAATTGTCCCCATCATCGTCGTAATAGCCACCGCGAATAACACGACAAAAAATTTCGTTCTGTTCTTGTGTCCATTCACCCACATTTCCTGCAAAGTCGTAGATATTATTAACACACCATTTTTTTCTGCTTCCTGTTTCAACTACTTTCCTTGGAGAATTCTCTGTATTCCAATGATTGCCCCATTCAGTAGAGTCCTCTGCAATTTCAGCAGGAGTTTTAACTTCCGTTTTGATAAACCATTCCAATACCGAATCATATTCTGCACCATAAGTCAGATGACTTTTAACTGCTTCGTTGTCTTCGATAGTAGATGCAATCTTCTTGGCATCATAAAAATTGATGTCTCTACACGGCATAACTCCTTTTACCGACTGCGGTTTTCCTGCTGAACTCTTGGAAATGTTATAACGAGAAATATAAAATCCCCCATATTTTTTGACACTTTCAAGTTGTTCAAGCAGTTCACCTTTTAAAGCTTCATTGAATTCATTATCCGAGAATTCATTGTTCATGTAATTTCGTCTGCCGAATTTCTCCGAAAAATGTTCTCCATCAAGTGTTCCATTAGCGTCGAGACTTCCAACAGGAATCCATACAAACTGGCTTCCATCAGAACATCTTTCAATTACAAATCCACTGTTCCATTCTCCACAAATATGCTTATATCCCTCAGGAATTGGAGGATTTTCATAGTTTACAGAGAACACATTGGCTTTAGCAATGTTCAGAGCTCTGATAATTAACTCCCCACTTGTTCCTTCTGAGACATCAAAGGTTATGCCCTCTTCTGCCTCCAACACAAATTTTTGATACCGATTTTTCATAGTATTCCTCCTTATGAAAATATTTGTACCTGTTTCAACATAGCTTTTGGCCTATACATAAATTATAGTACAGAATTTATATTATGTCAAATATGGTTTTGTTGAAATAGTGTAAAATGGTATCGGAATAGAAAAAGTAAGAATCTCTAATTATTCATTAAATAATATATATATTTTTTTATTATTTATATCTGTTCTTGTAACTATTCCAACATAGTCACAATTTCCATCTTGGTTACCATTTTCATCATACCAATCAAAGAAAATAATATCTCCAACAATAGGATAATAATTATCTCCCTATTACTTAGAATTTCCTATTTTTGCATCTACATACTTATTTAATATATTTCTTATATTCTCCATCCTGTTTTTTGTTTCTTTATTTTTATAATCAAATCTATCTATTAATATATTGATATAGTCTTTTTCTTTTACTATATTATATGTTACATCAAAGTTCAAATCAAATGTAAATGCTAATATACAAACCCAAAAATCTAATGGTGTTATTCTATCATAGATGTTAACACACTTTCTATTTAATACGGTTTTATATACTTTATCACTTAATAAACTTTCTTCCATATCTTCTTTTCTATTTACTCTTTTAGGAAAAATCGCCTCTATTTTTTCTTCTTGTTTTACTCTATAATTATCTAATTTATCTGCATCTCTAATTATTTTTGAATGTAATAACTCTCTTTCATTTAATCCTTTTTCTATTGTTAATTTACTATGATTCTCTATTGCTTTTTTTATAATCTCATCATATTGACTATCCTCTACAAAATTCCTAATCATTCCTTTTTCAAATAGCATTTTAGAGCCATAAGTTGCATGATCAAATTTTATACTATTTAGCTCTTTTGTAATTTTTAATTCTTCAAATCTTCCTATATCATGAAGTAATCCAATTAGTTCTGCAAGCTCTATATCTTCTTTACTTAAGTTTAATTTTTCTGCAATATTTTTTGAATTTTCTGCAACATGATATGTATGTGTAACTTTTAAATTGAAACTTAAATTACTTTTATCTTCATATTTATCTAAAAATTTTTTTAATTCAATTTTTGCATTTAAAATATTTATCATAGTTATTCCCCCTACCCTTTAAAATATTATACTGTTATTTTAATTTTCGAAATAAAATGCATATCTAGTGTTATTTCTTATTAAATGTTCTTCATAAATTCCATTACTAGCACTTTTAACAACTTTTCTCCAAAAATCTTGAGCTGGTTTATTCTTTAATAAAGTCCTTATTTCCCATTTTCCTTTATATTTTTTAAACATTTCATTTGCCATAAATGTTCCTGCTCCAAGTTTTCTATATTTATTTAAAACAAAAAATTCTGATATTTCATTCATTCCATCTTCATTAAGCCTTTCTAACACAAATCCCGCCAGTTTGCCATTACTTTTTAAAATGTATGAATGCCTTTCTTCTTCTTTCCAATATAAATCTACATATTTGCTTATTTTAAATAATCCATTTTCTAGCATTAAAAAGCTTGTTGTTTCATCTTCAAAAAAGGATAGTTCATAAGTATATAATTGCATTAAATTATATATTATATTTTTATCTTCTTTAGCTTCTATCAATTCAAATTTCATAATTTTCTCCTAAAAAGTTTTACAAATTTAATAAACTAATAACTTATAATTTGTATTTCTACTATTGTTCTTTAAAATCTGTATAATATAAGATTTCTTTACCTAATTTCTTTGCATATTCTATTTCTAAATTTGTACTATCGCCAATATAATTATTTACATTTACTACTAATATTGCATCAGCTAATTCTATTCTTTTAAAGTGCTCTTCTTTTAACTTTTTTAGTTGCTCATCTGTTCTTTCATAATTTTCTAACACAGGATAAACTGGCGTAAGAATACAATTACCTTTTAAAGCCATTTTTTCTGCTGTCTCCATCATTTCTTTT
>CALXWV010000025.1 GCA_944392515.1 uncultured Clostridia bacterium | reverse complement strand
TATTAGATTTACAGGAATACCAAAATTATCTGCAACATTTTTTACTTTTGAAATTGTCTCATAATCTGGTGCCATATAAGTAATACCTAAGTCACGATATACAATATTTGAACCTGATGTAGCATATATTAAATTTTTTAAATATTTTTTGTAAATGCCTATTCTTGATTCTACAGGTTTAATCATATTTAAGCTAAAGTTAGTATTAATATAATCATTATCATAAGGAGCAGTAAGAGTAGCTAAGCCTGTTTTTAAACAAGCATATCCCATTGTTTTAGCACATTCCTTAAAGAAATATTTTTTATCAATATCTTGAGCGACCCATGGCTCAAATATTAAAGAAGTTTTACCAGAACCAGATACACCTACAACTAAAGTAGACTCAAATCTTTTTGATTCAGGAATTTTAACACTATTTCCATGATCTTTATCTGTACCAATGAAAATTTCATCAGTATATTGTCCCCAACCAACAGATTTATCTGAAAGATTAATGCCATCATAATCAAATATTGAATCTCTTAGTTCTTTAGTATCATTAACAGTTGTGTATAATTTTCTAAATAGAAAACTTATTGTAACTAATGGTAAGTAAATTGCTATTGATGAAAGTGCAGGTTTTATTAAGTATGAAAAGTTACTAGCTAAATTTGGATAACCAGGAAGTGAAAGTAATCCTAGCCAACATACTTGATTAATCCACTCTGTAAACATTGTAATAAACAATATATAGAGTGAAGCACAGTATGCATAAAACCATTTTAATTTATCATCATCGCATTTTATAAATTTAGATGAACTTGAAAATAAAAATGCGAAAATAGGGCAAAGAAGTGCAAAAGCATACTTAATAGGTCCCCAATAAACAGATGCAACTCCTGTAAATACTATTAATAAAAATTCAACTAAACGGTCTATTAATATAAAAATAGTTATCAGAGATAAAACATAAGTTAAAAATGTATTTCTGTCAGTCTTTAACCATTTTAAAAACTTATCAAATATTTTCATCATAAAATAAAAATCCTTTCTAGTTTTTACATTAATGTAAAAAAGATATTTATGAAAATTATTTTCTAAAATAACGAAAATTAATATTATTTAAATGTTAAAAGTATTAGCTAAAAAGCCTAATAATTCATATATATATTATCCTACAAAATTGATAAAAAAACAAGGCTTTTGAGCAATTTTTTAAGGGAATAAGAAAAATATTTTAAGCTATTTCATAAAAGAGATTATTAAAGTTAATTTATTCATAAATTGATTTGGCAAAAATATAATGAAGAAAGCGGATTTAATAAAAATGAAAGGAGAAATGTACATAAACATTAATGAATAAAAAGATAAGTAGAAGAAAAGAAACATTTTTCCAAAGTATTGTAGCTCTTATGTTTTCGCAAATTATTGTGAAAATATTAGGATTAGTATATAAGTTATATTTAACAAATAAAGAAGGTTTTGGCGATGAAGGAAATGCAATTACTAGCGCAGCTTTTCAGGCATATTCATTAGTACTAAGTATCACCTCAATAGGAGTACCAGCAGCTGTTTCAAAATTAGTAGCAGAAAGGTCTGGAGTAGGAGACCATAGGGGAGCATATAAAATATTTAGAGTCTCACTTGCATTATTTTCAATAATAGGGATAATTGGTAGCTATATGTTAGCAATTAGTGCTAAATTTATATCAAATAACATTTTAGGTATGCCAGAAGTGGAATTATCTTTATTGGCTTTAGCTCCTTCGATTTTTTTAGTATCAATAATTTCAGTATATAAAGGATATTTTAATGGAAGACAAAATATGAGGGTTACAGCCAAAGCCCAAACTTATGATCAAATAACAAAAACATTTATAACTGTAGTTGTAATTGAAATATCTACTATAGTAAGTAAAATAACTAATATGGCAATTATAGTTGCTATAGCAAATCTAGCAACCACATTAGCTAATATTATAGAATTTACATATTTATATAGTTTTTATAGAAAAGAGATAAATAATATTAAATATGAAATCATGATGAGCGTTCATATAAAAACTGTTAGGACTTTATGGATAGTAAAAGAAATAATTTTTGTATCTATACCAATGTCTATAACACCTTTTATAGGTACAATTGGTAGAAACTTTGATTCAACTACAATTATTAGTGGGCTTCAAACAAATATGAGTTATGATGATGCTAAAATACAATATGGAATATTAAATGGAAAAGTAGATACTCTTGTAAATTTTCCACTATCATTTAGTGGAACAATGTCTACAGCTTTAATACCTAGTATTGCATCAGCAAACTCTAGAAATACAATAGCAGATGTTGAAAATAGAATAAACACATCTTTATTGGTTGGACTTTTAATAGCACTTCCAACAGCAGCAGTATATTACTTTTTTGCAAATGATATATTACAATTATTATTTCCAAATGCATCAAGTGGAGATGCTTTATTACAGATTAGTGCCTTTACTATAATTTTATTATCTATAGAACAAACAATAAGGGGAGTATTAATAGGAATAGGAGAAAATAAGATACCTATAATTACAGCTATAATAGATGTAGTAATAGGTTTAATACTAAATAAAACATTAATACCATTAAATAATAGTATAATAGGTGGAATAAACGGTGCTGCGATAGGTAATTTAGTTTCTAACTTTGTAGTAACTGTTATTGGCTATTTTTGCATAAAGAAAAAAGTTGGAATAAAAATAAGAAAGAAAAATATATTAAAAGCATTTATATCAACATTAACTTTTATTTTTGTATCTAAGATAATATATACTGTGATTAAAATAGGGTTAAATAAAAAAATTGGTTTGGTAATTAGTTTAACATTAGGAATTATTATTTACTTTGGATTAATACATTTATTTAACATTTTGAATACAAAACAGTTACAAAGGCTGTCATTTAGCCAAAAAAAGGCAAAAAAGGAGAAAAAATATAACTATCAAAATGCTTGAAAATGGCTCTAAATAGCAAAAAAATAAAACACAAGCCTTAAAACCTTACAGCCCCAAAGGTTCAAAAGAAAAAAGTAGAACAAAAAAGAAGGATTTTGTCACTCTTTGAAGAATAATAGTAATAGTAGATAAGAAAAAGTCTACACATTCGTTCTTTATAGGAGGTAATAAAAATGAACAAATCTGAATTAATCGCAGCCGTAGCTGCTAAAACAGGAGAAACAAAAAAGAATGCTGAAACAGCTGTAGACGCTTTTGTAGAAGTAGTTACAGAAGCTTTATCAAAGGGAGACAAAGTACAATTAGTAGGCTTTGGTTCATTTGAAGTAAGAAAGAGAGCAGCTAGAAAAGGAAGAAATCCACAAACTAAAGAAGAAATCAAAATACCAGCAAGCAAAGCTCCAGTTTTCAAAGCAGGAAAAGCTTTAAAAGATGTTGTTAATAAAAAATAATTAAATGAGTTTTATATATTAATATGAATTCATATAAAAAATAGACTAGAAATAGTCTATTTTTTAATAAATTTATATTTAATAAAATTGTAATAAAAAATTAAAAATAAAAAAATTAAAAATAAAAAATTAAAATAAATTGCAAATTTCTCTTGACAAACTTAGTATTAAGATATTATAATAAGTATTGTTCAACAAATAAATATTTATGCAGATATGGCGGAACTGGTAGACGCACAGGACTTAAAATCCTGCGGACTAATAATCCGTCCCGGTTCGATTCCGGGTATCTGCACCATAGATTTATCAAGGGTTTCAAGATTTTTTGATAAATCTTTTTTTTATGCTTAACAAAGCTAAATTTACTATGTCTAACAGAATGTCTAACGGATTTCTAAAAAATTTTTAAAAAGTTTGATTACTAATTAATTATATTTAACTTATCTTTAAATAGTTTTCCAATTTTTACTTACAAAACTATTGTCATTATTATGACATTATAGTAAAATAACTATAAATCATCATTAATAAATTATAAAAAAGTAAAAATTGTTAACTATACATTTGGATAAAGTATCTAATTGAAGGCAAATTTATCAATACAATAAAAAATGTCAAAATTGTGGAATGTATTTTATACCCAATTAAAGGTTTAATGAAATTTATTACGATTATCTAAAGGAAAAATTGTAGAGAACAAGGTGCAATTCAAGCATATAATGAAAGATTAAAACAAAATAAAGCATTAGCAGAATACAGAAAATTATACCGGTTATAATCAATGGCTGTTGGTAGAAACAAAGATAATAAGCAAATGAAGAAAGATTTTGATAAATGGAAAAAAGATGCTAAAGATCTAGTTAATAAATTGAAACATGGGGGTAACAGAAGATGAAGAGTATGAGTGGTTGAAAGATAAGAAGTAAGGAGTTAAAAATGGAACAATTTATACAAAGAAAACTGGTATACAAAAAGTCGTTAAAGATAGATGAAGATGCTTTGAAAGAATTAGATAACTTATATATTAAAATAGGAACAACAGCAGAATATTCAATTATTACAGAAGACAATATACATTATTCCTTTGATAATTTAGAAGAATTATTGCAACATGATTTTTCTAAAGAAATAAAAATATTAAAAATAGGTAGACATGATTATACAAGAAAAGCAAATTTAGATATTAAATTTGAAATAGATTATTTAAGTACTTTTACAACATATGATACAATTGCTGAAATTTCTTATTCTACATCTGACGAAGATATAGATATAATATTAAAACAAAAAATACTTGAATTTTATAAAAAATATGCTACTCATAATTGGATTGTTGGAAAAATTGGAATATTTGGTTATTCTGCTATTTTACTTTTTCTAATGTTAGCAATTGTTATAGTAATTGCATCTATAAACAAGATTAATATTTCTATACCGATTACTATGAATTTTTTTATAAGACTTATAATTTCTTCAATAATGTGGATTTTAATTAAAAAATTTGATATTCTAATTTGCAAAAGGTTTTTAAAACCAATAGTGTATTATATAAATAAACAAAAAGATAAATGGGATAGAACGCAAAATATAAAAAGTAATATATTTTGGGGAGTTATTGTAGCAATAATAGTTGGAATTTTTACAACTATTATATGCAATATTATTTTAAAAGAATAAAAGGAGGTGTAATTTTATGCAAAATACTGAAACAAATCGTATTGAAAACAAAGAACAATTAAATGAAGATTTTGAGCAAGAAGTTATTGCCTTTCTTAATTACAAAGAAGGTGGAATAATTTATATTGGAATAAACAAGAACGGACAAGTTGTTGGAGTCAAAGATGTAGATTTAACAGAACTACAAATTAAAGATAGAATAAAAAACAATATACAACCTTCTACTTTAGGATTATTTGATGTAACAGTAGAAACAATAGACAATAAAGAAGTAATAAAAGTTATAATATCAAGTGGAACTGAAAAGCCTTATTATTTAAGAAAAAAAGGAAGAACTCCAGAAGGATGTTATATTAGAGTTGGTAGTAGCAAAGAAAGAATGACTGAAAGAATTATTGATGATATGTATTCCAGAAGAATTAAAAATACATTAAAAGAAATTGACTCTCCAAGACAAGAATTAACATTTAATCAATTGAAAATTTATTATGAAGAACACGGATTAAAATTAAATGATAACTTTTTACAAAATCTTGATTTATTAACAAGTGAAAGCAAATACAATTATAATGCATTTCTATTAGCGGATGAAAATAATGTTTCTATAAAACTTGTAAAATATTTAGGTACTAATAAAATGGATTTAGTGGAAAATCAAGAATATGGATACCGTTGTTTAATTACAGCAACACAAAAAATTTTAGATAGGCTTGATACCGAAAATACAGTTTATGCAAAGATAGAATATAAAGGAAGAAAAGAAGTAGAAAAAATTGATAGTAAAGCACTAAAGGAAGCAGTTATAAATGCCATTGTACATAATGATTATTCATATGGAAATTCTCCAATTGTAGAATTATACTCTGATAGAATTGAAATAACATCTGCAGGTGGTTTGCCACAAGAACTATCACAAGAAGAATTTCTAGAAGGTGTTACTGCTCCAAGAAATAAGGAACTTATTAGAGTATTTAAAGATGTTGATTTAATTGAAAATATTGGCTCTGGAGTATTGAGAATTTTAGATGCATATGATAAAAGTTGTTTTAAATTTATGGACCATTTTTTGAGGGTTACATTTAAGTATAGAGAGAATCCTTTTGAATATGATTCTAAAAATAAAGTGTCAGCAAATGGCACAATAAATGACACATTAAAAGGCACAATAAAACTAACTAAAAATGAACAACAAATATTAAATATAATAATAAATAATAATCAAATAACAAGAGAAGAAATTGTAAATGAAACTAATCTTTCAGATAGAACTATATCAAGAGCGGTAAAACATCTGCAAGAAGAAAACATTATTTTAAGAGAAGGTTCAAAGAAAACTGGATACTGGAAAATTTTAAAATAAATATTACCATAATCTCTTAGACACTAATACAAATATACCAGTTTATGCTGAGAATAGGTCAAAAAATTTGATATTTTATGTTAAATATAGTATAATATAATTATAAATTATTTAGGAGGTGCTGTTATGACAGTAACAAACAAAACATCGGTCACCCTTGAAATCTTAGGAGGAAAGCTTAAGCCCAATGAGTCGCGGGAATATGTAGAAATGATGTTCAATACATTGTACATCATTTCAGAAATTGGTAGCTGCGTCATCACAACTGAATATGGTAAGCGTAGCATCAAAAACTACGGCAAGTTGGTTGCTAAAGAGGGAAGTAAGAAGAATGAACATGGTATGAAGAATATCATTGTATCCTCTAAAGGCTAATTAGCCCCTAAGAAAACAGGCGATATGCTTAAAAGGTATGTCGCCTGTTTACATTATAATAAGAATAATTAAAATCTTTTTATTAAATCAAAATTACATTGCATATAGCAATATACAAAAGAATTGCAAAAAACTACCTAATAAAATAAATAAGTGGAATATAGAATGTACATACTTATGCTTTTTTCCTAAACCATAAAATATAGTGCCTATAGTATAAGATATTCCACCTGCAACTAATAATATAATACCAGTAATATCCACAGATTGAAGTAATAAATCAAGTCTAAATATTATGCACCAACCCATTAACAAATAGCAAATCATAGAAAATGCTTTAAACTTTTTTAGGTCAATTGAATTAAGCACAATACCTATAATTGCTAAAGCCCATATAATACCAAATATCCACCAACCAGCAGAAGTACTTATTTCTCTAATATTACAAAGTGCAACAGGAGTATAACAACCTGCTATTAATAAAAATATAGTACAGTGGTCTAGTACTTGAAAAACTCTTTTTGAAAATAGTCTAGGGCTAAGTCCATGATAAATGCTAGACATGGTATATAAAATAATTAAAGAAACTCCATATATAGCTCCACTAACAACTCCATATACATTTCCATGAATAGCTGCAAATATAACACAAAGTACAGTTGCAACTATTCCAAGTACTGCACCTACAATATGTGATGTCATATTAAATATTTCTTCACCTTTGGTGTAGGTTGGAAGTATTCTATCTGCTAATTTTGTTCTTGTCATAATTTAATCCTTTCAAAATAGATTATATCCAATTTTAATCAAAATAATCACTGATTTCTTGTAAATTATCAAAATTGCATTGTCTTAATATATCATATACGACAACACAAACTGAATTGGCAAGATTTAAAGATCTTAAAGTCTTTCTCATAGGAATTCTAATAGTTTTATCTATGTATTTAAGAAGCAAATCTTCAGGAAGTCCTTTCGTTTCTTTGCCAAATAAAACGAAAACTTCATCCATATCTTTATAATTAGGTTCACAATATATATGTTTTCCTTTAGTTGTAGCGAAAAACATATTATTATTTTCAGGAGGATATTTTTCTAAAAAAGCATTTAGTGAAGTATGTTCTTCTATATCTAATTTATCCCAATAATCTAGCCCTGCTCTTTTAACAGCTTTTTCAGAAATACTAAATCCTAAAGGATATACTAAGTGTAATTTGGCACCAATAGCTGCACAAGTCCTTGCAATATTTCCTGTATTTTGTGGTATTTCAGGTTCAACTAAAACAACATTTAATTTCATTTAAAAAAATCCTTTCTTATATTAAATTAAATTATATCTTTAGTTAAATATAATACTACATTTTATTAAATAAATCAAACAATTTAACGAAAAGAAAAAAGTCAAGGATTTTTTCCTTGACTTATAACTTACATTATTTTACTGAAACTTCTTGAGTATCTTCTGCTTCAACATCTTTAAATAGTGGATCTTTGAAAAAATCCTGTAATTCCATATGAGCACCTTCACATAAATGTAATAATGTAGTTAATGTTAAACTATTACTTTTTCCGTTCATGAAACTACTTAAAGTAGAATATGGAATACCAGAACTTAAAGCTAATTTATGAAGAGAAACCTCATTTTTAGAAGCAATATTTATTATTCTTTGCCTAACAGCTGTACAAAGTAACATAGTCAATCTCTCCTTTCTAAATGAGTATAACAAAAATTACGAAAAAATGATGCCGATAAAACGACAAATAGACTAATTTTTCATAAAAATTTTAAATTTTAAAGTTAAAAATTATAAAATTAGAATATATAGAAAAAATAAAGTTTAAATCAAGCTATTATTTTCATATTGTTAAATTAATAAAAATGTGTTATACTTGCTAAAAATAAAAAGGAAAGGTAAATGATGATTAATATAATTATTTTTAGCATAATATCTGCGTCAGTATTTATATTTACAGTTATAAAATTAATAAAAGATAATAATTCAAATTATCTTTTTTCATTAATTTCTGAGTTCTTAGGAATAATAATTGACTTTATATGTATATTTTTTTCAACAGAACCTGGAATAATCACATTAATAATAATGTATACTTTAAGTGTTATAATTCCAATTGTATTATTAATATTAGAAAAAAATGAAATTAATTTATTGGAATTATTAGGAATTATAAAAGCTGATTATTATAAAGAAAAAAATCAATACGATTTAGCAAAAAAACAATTAATAAATAATGTTAATAAATTTTCAAATAGTTTTTTTAGTCACCAAAAATTAGGAGAATGGTATGAAAAGAGTGGTGAATTAGAAAAAGCGGAAGACGAATACTTAAAAGCAATCGAATTAAAACCAAAAAAATATGAAAATTATTATAAACTTGCATTAATTTATAATAAAGATAAAAAGAAAGAACAGGCTATTGAAGTTTTAAGAGATGTATTAAAAAGAAAAGCTGATTATCTAGATGCAAGTATTGCTTTAGGAGATATATTATATGAAACTGAGATGTTTAAAGAAGCAATAAATGTTTTTCAAGATGCTTTAAAATATAATCCGGGAGAATACAAATTATATTACTATTTAGGAATGTCTTATACTAGAATAAATGATTTTCCTAATGCCAAAGAATATTATAAAAAAGCTGCAACAATAAATTCAACTTTAAATGCTGCTAAACTTAATTTAGGACAAATATCATTATTATTTAAAGATTACGATGAAGCTGAAAAGTACTTTATGGAATGCATAGAAAATGATGATGAAGAGATTCAAGCAGAAAGCTATTATTATTTATCTAAAATAAAATTAATTAATAATGAAACTGCACTTGCAGTACAATATGCTAATATTGCTTTAGAGTTAGAACCAAAACTAATAGAAAAAATGGAAAAAGACATATATTTTGTATCAATTTTAGGCAAACTAAAACTTAAGGAAAGTAAATATGTTAAAACTAAATTAACTAAAGGTGAGAAAAACATTATAAATTATTTAGACAAAACTTATGCAGTAGTTCAAACTCTTACATCAAATAAAGAGACTAAAGAAAAAGAAGAAAATGAAAGAGATTACTAAATAATAAACAAATATAATTGTAATTCATATTATAAAATAACAACATTTACTGCTTAGAATTATAAAATTTTAAGCAAATACATAAAATGTGTTATAAAAAAGAAAGGAAGTAAAAATAATATGAATTACAATTTTTTAATTATTGGTGGAGACAAAAGAATAAGTATATTAGCTAAGGAATTATTTAAGGATGGAAATAATGTTTATACATATGCAAATGAAGTAGAAGATATAGAAGAAATAGATAATATTGAAAATATTAAGAATTATTCTTATGATATAGTAATTAGCTCAATGCCTCTAACTAAAAATAATACAAATGTATATACTCCATTAAGTGAAAAGAAAATAAGCATAGAACAGCTAAAAGAAATTTCAAAAGGAAAAAAGTTTATAGCAGGAAAAATTCCACAAGATTTTATAAATATACAAAATGAAAAAATACAATCGAATGCAATAAAATGTTTTGATTTCTTAAAAGATGAAGTAACAACAATATTAAATACAATTCCAACATCAGAAGGTGCTATACAAATAGCAATGGAAGAAACTGGTTATACAATAACTAATATGAAAGCTTTGGTAATTGGTTTTGGAAGAGTAGGCAAAACATTGGCAAATATGTTAAAAAGAATGGGCTTAGATGTACATTGCGAAGCAAGAAAGGAAACAGATTTAGCCTGGATAAAAGCATATGGATATAAAGCAATACCATTAGAAAAAATGAAAAATAATTTATGCAAAATGGATTTAATATTTAATACAGTACCTTTTCAAATACTAGATAAAAGCACATTAATTTTATTAAATAGAAATACACTAATAATAGATTTAGCTTCAGCTCCTGGAGGAGTTGATTATGATATAGCAAAAAAATTAGGAATAAAAGCAATTTTAGCATCAGCACTTCCTGGAAAAGTAGCACCAAATACTGCAGCAGAATATTTGGAAAATTTTGTATATAAAGTTATAAGCAAATAAAAAGAAATAATACAGATACTAGAATTTAATATTACAAATATTACAAATATTACATTTTTTTTACAATCATCGACAATATATTGACTTTTAATAAAAAAATAATAAAATATAAATGATGAAATTACAAAATGAGACAAAATTGAATATTTATAGAAAAATTGTAAATCATAATTAATGTAAAAATCTAAAGAAGGAGTAAAAAAGGTGCAAGAAAGTTTAGGAATAAGTATATCTGATCAATTTATAAAATATGCTAAGGTAAGAAAAAATAATGACCAACTAGATGTTGCATCTTTTGGCATTAAATTTTATGACAACTTAGAAAAAGAAATCAACCAAATTATTAATGAAACTAATAGCAAAAATATTCCAATATGCATAGATACTCAAAATGAAAAGGTAAATTATTTTAGCATATTTGGATTATTAAGTAAAAATGATACAAGAAAAACAATACAAACAGAATACGAAACTTTATGCAATGATAAACATATAAATCCAAATGCATATGAGGGAAGATATTTAATTGTTAATGATATTAATAACAAGGATAGAAACAAAGTAATTTATTTTACAGATAGCAAAGCAGAACTTGAAGAAAGAACAGCTTTATTTAAAGAGCAAAAGATAAATTCAATTACGCCACTTGCTACTTCTATTTGTAATATTGTAGAAGCTAAAAAAAATGAAAATATATTAATAGTTAATATTGAAGAAAAAACTACTATAACTACAATATTGAATCAAAGAATTTACAATATTGATATTATTCCAGAAGGAATGACAGAAGTTTTAGATAAAATAAATGAAAAAGAAAATTCTTATACTAAATCATATGAAGCTTGTAAAAACACAACAATATATACGATGGAAACCACTGCTACTGATGATCCAAACAACAAATATTTATCTTTAATAATTCCTACACTTTTTAAAATTGTACAAGAAGTTAAAAAAATAAAAGATAATTATACTAGAATTGATAAAATATATTTAACAGGATTAGGAACAGTAATAAATAATGTGGACTTATATTTTCAAGAATATTTTAAGGAGTCTAAATGCGAAATTCTAAAACCATATTTTGCAGAAAATGATGCAAAAATAAATATAAAGGATTATATTGAAGTAAATAGTGCAATTGCATTAGCCTTAGAAGGTATGAATTATGGATTGAAAGACTTGAACTTCAAGCCTAATGATTGGAAAGAAGAATTAAACACATTATTGCATTCAGATTTAAAATCACTTGGAAAAAGCACTAATGGAAAGAAAATATCATTTAAATTTGATACTAATATGAAAGGTCCACTTGGAGCAGGAGAAGCTTGGCTAGTAAGATGTTGCGTTACAGTATTAATGATTGCAATAATATATAGTGTATGTTCTATTTTATTAGGAAATCAAATTTCAGCTAAAACAGCACAAGCACAAGAAGTTATTGATGATACAAATACAAAGATTAGTCAATTAAATTCAAATCAAAATTCAATGAATAGAAAAATATCAGATTTTGAAAGAGTTACTACTAATTTACAAAATGCAAGTTCATCAATAGCATTGAAGCAGGGAAGAAAAAATGAAATACCTACATTATTAAATCAAATAGTATATACAATACCAAAAAATGTACAACTAACTAGTATAAAAGATACAGAAATTCAAAATGATGGAGAAACAAAACAACATATATCTATTGTTGCTCAATCAAAACAATATGAACAATTAGCATATTTTAAAGCAAAATTAAGCAACAGTGGATATTTACTAAATGTAACATCAACAGAAGGAACAAAACAAGGCGAATATGTTATAGTAACCATAGAAGGGGATTTACCATAATTATTTAAGGAGAAATGCAATGAGAAAATTATTAATATCTATTTTGTTAATTTTATTAATAGTAATGACTGTACTATGCGTTAAAAATGGTATAAATATTGGACCATTGCATGTACTAGGAATAACACAAATACAAGATGCAAATGGAGAACTTACTAGAAAAATTTCTGAAGCAAAAAATACAAATGACAATTATGCTAATAAATTAACAGAAATTAAAAAGGTTATTTCAGACTTAGGAACTGCTAGGCAAGAATATTTGCAAACTATTAATGTAAGCACTGAAAGTGAGATTCAAGAGGCAACACAAACAAAGAATTATACGATTGAATATTTGTGGAGTCAAGTTGGTAATCACGCAACACAAGAAGGTGTAAAAATTAAATTTGATGTAGTTTCTGGAGTCGATGAAAATATTAGTAATTTAGAGTTTACTGTTTCAGGAAATTATTTAGCAATTACTAATTTTATAACACAACTTGAAAATGATTCAACTTTACAGTTTACAATTGATGAATTTTCAATGACACAAAATCAATGTACTTTTGTAGTAAAAGATGTATTTATAAAGAAAGAGACAACAATGTCTTCACAAGATACTACAAAAGATGAATCAAAGACAAATAGCACTAAAGATTCTACAAACAAAACTACAGATTCTAACACTGTATCTAATACGGTTGAAAAGGAGTAAGTTATGGCTAAATCAATATTTAAAGAAATACTAATTATATTATTAGTATGTGTTGCAATAGTTTTACTTATGGCTGTTATATTTTATAATTATATACCAACAAATAAGGTTATACCAGCAAAGGTTACAGCTTATCAGTTACCACAAAATGTTGAAGAAATTATAAATGAAACAACAATTGATAGCTTTGATAGTTCTTCTATTAATTATACAATAGATGATTCTGATTTATCAAAATATCAAGCAACACAAAGTTATAATCCAGGAAAAGCCGATCCATTTTCAGAGGTTACTGAGAATACTAATACAACAGCAAATAACAATAGTCAAGGAACAAGTGGTGAACCAGTCGATGAAAATGTGACAGATAATTACTATACATCACAAAATGTTGGCTCTGGAACAAAATAATTTTAGGTAATATTTATAATATATAAATATATACAAAATTTTACTAAGGAGGGAATTTAAATGTTTAAGAAAGAAAAAGGTATTACATTAATAGCATTAGTTGTTACAATTATCGTTCTTTTAATATTAGCAGGTGTTGCTATTAGCTTAACAATTGGACAAGGCGGAATATTTGACAAAGCACAAGATGCAGCTAATACATGGAGAAATGCTGAAACAAACCAAGAACGTGCTTTCAATGGTTTCGTTAGTGATTATGAAAGCGTTTATAACTATTATGTAGGTAAATAATAAAATTACAATTAAAAAATCTCTATTATTTTATATAATAGTACTAAATATGGAGGTTGCCTAAATTATTCGTATTTAGGTAACCTCCATTATACTAATAAAATTTTAAATGTAACATTAAAAGGAAATATTACAAATGAATATAATTTTATATATAATAATATTTATAATGGGAAGTTTTTTTGGAAGTTTTTTAACTCTTGCTACTTATAGAATACCTTTGAATGAAGATATAACACATAAACATTCATTTTGCCCTAAATGTAATCATAAGTTAAATTTTTTAGATTTAATTCCAATTCTTAGTTATATATTTTTAAAAGGCAAATGTAGATATTGCAAAACAAAAATAAGTCCACGTTATTTTATAATAGAAATTCTATGTGGAATTTCATTTGTTTTACTAGCATTAACTCTTGAAGTTAATATATATACAATTAATATAAATACAATTTATAACTTTATTCTAGGTGCATTATATATTGTCTTTCTATTTTTGATAGCAGGAATTGATAAAGAACAGCATTATATAGATAAACGTGTATTGGTTTATGGAATTGTTGTGGATTTTATAAATATAATATATGAATATATTTATAACGAATCATTTAACATTAATAGAATAATAATTTATTTTATTATAATGATGATAGTATTGATTATCAACACATATGAAATAAAGAAAAAAGGTAATGATAGTTATGCAATTAATATAATTCTATTATGTTTAGTAATGTCATTGTTTACTTATGAGATAGTTACTATTTTTTCTATTATAATGACTTTAGTTATTATAATTTTTTATGAAATAATTACTTCAATTTTGAAGAAAAAGCAAAAAGATAATTCTCATCTACCAATTGCTTTTTATCTTTGCATTGCTAATTGTATAACAATATTATTAACAAATCTAATCCTAATATAGTAGGTGATTAAATGAAAAAATACAGTAAAAAAACAAATAAAGAAAAAGGTGCAACAGCATTAGATATATCTACTGGTGCTTTAATATTTATGCTTTTTACATCAATTATTTTTACGTTATATTTACAAATATACAAACAATCTTCACTTATAAAAATTCATCAAGATGTGATGGGTTATGCAATTGAAATTTGTGAAGATATAGACTTAAAGAATTATAGCGAAACTGAGAACTTGGATGAATATAAAAATTATATAATAAGTAAAATTAATTTACCTGTAGATAAATATACTTTAATATTACAACAAGAAAAGTATATTGATACTCATCCTGGTGCAAATGATATAATAAAAAAGATTATAGTAAATATTAAATATACATTTGATAATCAGGAAAGAAGTATTGAAATAAAAAAATTAAAAGTTAAAGAGTAGGTGAAGTTATGAAAAGGGAACAAGGTATAACTCTAATAATCTTGTCTATCTATGTTATAATTTTTAGTATAATAATTGCACTTTTGGCGAATTTAAGTAGTTATATATATAATAATTTAGAGTTTATAAGTGACAAAAATTTGGATATAAGCGAATTTAATAAATTTAATATGTATTTTATTGAAGATGTAAAAAGTAATAATCAGGTTTTAATTGAAAATTTAGTAGATAATAATAATAAAGAATATATACAAATTGCTTTTGCAAATGGTGATATATATACTTATACAATTGGTGATGATAGTATTTATAAAAATAAACAAAAAATAACCAGCAAAGTATTAGATTTTAATGCACAAGGTTTTAAAAAAGACAATAAAACTTATATTGAAGTAACATTAAAAGTAGGAACAGAAGATGAGGCAAATTACAAAAAGACAATAAATTATGTTTTAAAATATTGGTGATTTGAAAGGAGATTATTATGGCAACAAATCAAAGACAACCTTTAGGTATAGAACTTGTAAAGAGAGGTATTGTAAAGCAAGAAGATATTACTGTGGCTTTAGAATATCAAAGGACTCATCCTAAAGAAAAATTAGGAGATATTATAAATGAATTAAGATTAGCTGATTCAAGAAAATTATTAAATGCAATGGGAGATGTTTTTGGAGAAAAAGTTATATTTTTAACTGATGAAGATGTAAAGGTGGATATAACTAAATATATTTCTTTAGACATTGCAAGGGAAGCAAATGCAATACCTTTTGAAATTGATAATGGATTAATTAAAGTTTGCTTTGCTGATATAAGCAATAAGCAACAAGTTGAAACTGTAAGATTACTAATGCTAAATAAGGGATTAGTAATGGAAAGGTATATAACTTTTAAGTCTAATGTAGATAAAGTGCTAGATACTCTTTCAGAAGTATCAACTGATTCAATAGATACTGACGCAACAGGAACAACTATAGTTGATAATATTATTAAAACTGCTATGAGTAAAAGAGCAAGTGATATACATGTAGAACCACTTGAAGATAGTGTTAGAGTTAGGTATAGAATTGATGGACAACTTTTTACAATGGCAAAAATAGATAAAAATAAGCAGGCACAAATAATAGGAAGATTAAAAGCAATTTCAAATATGCACCAAGAAAAGCAGGAACCTCAAGATGGTAGAATTATAATGTATCCTGATTATAATATACGTGTATCATCACAAAAAAATATTCATGGTGAAAAATTTGTTTTAAGATTATTAAAAAAAGATACAGATATTAAGACTTTATTTGAATTAGGATATCCAAAAGATGAAAAATTACTAAAAGATGCTTTTGATAAAAGAAATAGTATTACAGTAATTGCCGCAC
Source organism: uncultured Clostridia bacterium (assembly GCA_944392515.1). GTDB lineage: Bacteria > Bacillota > Clostridia > TANB77 > CAG-508 > CAG-793. Next base: position 4,921 of record CALXWV010000025.1, on the reverse strand, counting down.
CTACTGGTGAAGGAAAAACAACATCTTTGTATAGTGTAATTAATTATTTAGATAGACCTGAAATCAATATAACTACAATAGAAGACCCAGTTGAAATCAGAATACCAGGTTTAAATCAAATTGAAATTGATAATAAGACTACATTTGCAGGTTCATTAAGAACAGTATTAAGACAAGATCCAGATATAATTCTTGTCGGTGAAATAAGAGATGAAGAAACTGCAGAGATAGCAATGCAGGCTGGTCAAACAGGACACTATGTACTTTCAACAATACACACTATTAATGCAATAGAGGTTATTTCGAGACTTAGAAAGATGAATGTATCAAATTATGATATTTCAAGTACTCTTGCTACATCAATTTCTCAAAGATTAATTAGAAAATTATGCCCATATTGTAAAAGAGAAAGAGATTTTACAGATGAAGAAAAGAAAATAATAGAATCAATCGGTCAAAAATATGGTGTTCAATTTGATTTGACAAATGCAAAAACGTATGATGCTGTTGGATGTGATAAATGTAATCAAAGTGGATATTTTGACAGAATAGCAATTTTTGAAACACTTCTTATAACAGATCCTATAAAAGAACTTATAGTTAAAGATGCATCAACAATTGAAATTAGAGAAGAAGCATATAAAGAAGGTTATAAGCCAATGATAATTGAAGGAATAAAAAAGGTTATAAATGGTGTTACTACATTACAAGAGTTAAATAGCAAATTATTGTTTTATTAATAAAATCATAAAGTGAAAGGAATTAAAATAGATATGGATGTAAATGCAATTTTATCAGAAGCAAAACAGTTAGGAGCTTCAGATGTTCATTTTATACCTGGAATAAAGCCAAAACTAAGGGTTAATAGAGACTTAATAGAACTTGAACAATTTGAGGTTATAAGTAAAGATGATATATTGGAGATATATGACTACTTTTTAAAAGGAAATGTTAGTAAAGATGAATTTTTTAGAAAAAATAAAGTTTTAGATACATCAGCAGAATTTGAAGATATACGTTTAAGAGTAAATATATCTTATTCAGATGGTCTTCCAGTTATTACTACTAGACTTATAAGAAATGAACTACCAACATATGAAGAACTTGGTGTTCCAGATATAGTAAGAAGAATGACAAATCAAACACAAGGGTTAATACTTGTAACAGGTAAAACTAACTCTGGTAAATCTACAACACTTAATGCTCTTATAAATTATATTAATGATAATGAAAATAAAAAAATACTTACACTAGAGAGCCCAGTAGAGTACAAGCATAAATGCAAAAAATCAATTATAGTTCAAAAAGAAGTAGGTGTTGGTGGTGATGTTCCGGCTTATAGTATAGGAACAAAGAACTCTTTAAGAGAAGATTGTGATATTCTTGTAATAGGAGAGATAAGAGATAAAGAAACAATGGAAGCTGCTATTGAAACAGCAGAATCTGGACATTTAGTAATTGGTACACTTCATACAAAATCTTGTGCAGAAACTGTAGATAGAATGATAAATTTCTATGATGTCGGAGACCAATCACAAGTTAAATACTTAATTGCATCTTTACTAAAATTGGTTATTTCTCAAAGATTAATAAAAAATAAAAAGGGAACACTATCATTAGTACCAGAAGTAATGGTTGTAGATAATGTAGTTTCAGGATTAATAAGAAAAGAAAAACTTACAACATCTGAAATAGAAGATGCTATACAGAGTGGATCAAATAATGGAAGTATAGGTTTAATAAATTCACTTGCAAAATTATTTACTGATGATATAATTACATTAGACCAAGCTAAAGCACAAGTAGAAGAAAAAAATATAGAAGTTTTAAATAGAACAATAATGCAAATGAAACTAAAAAAAGAAGAGGAATTTCCAAATAAAAATTAATTTGTAAAATAAGTACTAAGTATAATGATAAAAGGAGGAAGAATGCATGCCAGAGTATGTATATAGAGCAGTTGACAAAAATGGCGTAATTGTAAAAAATAAGGTGCAAGATAAAAGCAAGCAAAACCTTATTAAGAAGTTAAAAATAAATGGACTTATGCCTATTAATGTTACTCAAGTAAGTTTTGGCAAATTTAGAAGAGGTGGGCAAAAAAGAAATATTAGTAATATCGATGAAATGATGCAACTAGCTAATTCTGCTAATATTGCTCCAAAGAAAGAAACTAGAAAATTTTCAACCATTGAAAAATTGAATATGTCATTAACCAAAACACAAAAAGTAACAAGTAGAGATTTAATGATATTTACACAAAATTTATATTTACTAAAAAAAGCGGGATTTAATAATGTACATGCCTTAGGAACTATAATACAATCAACTGAAAATTATACATTAAGAGGAATACTAGAAGATATATTAGCAGGTGTTGAATCTGGAGACTATATGTATACAACAATGGAATACTATTCTGATATATTTCCATATATATATATAAACTTAGTAAAAGTTGGAGAATTATCTGGTTCATTAGATGAATCTTTAAGACAAGCAATTGATTACTTAGATTCTTCTAATGATTTAAATAAGAAGTTGAAAAAAATCTTAATACCAAATATTGCACAATTTGTAATACTTTTAGCTATATTATTCTTTGGAAGTATGTATGTAGTTCCTATTATACAAGATATATTTGCACAAGTTGGAACAACAGAGACTTTGCCTTGGTATACTTTAGCATTTTCAGATTTCTTAAATGGGGTACAAAAAAATTGGTTTATACCAACCGCAATAATAGCAATAATAATAGGTGCTATTGTTTTATATATAAGAACTCCAAGAGGAAAATATAGATGGAATTATTTCAAATATAAAGCTCCAATATTTGGCCCACTTGTATTTGCTATTGATTTCTCTAGATTAACAAAGGCAATGATGCTAAACTTAAAAAATGGCATGAGAATACAAGAAGCATTAGATGTAAGTAAAAACGTAGTAAAAAACTTGGTAATGTTATCAATTATAGAAACAGCTATAAATAACATAATTGTTGGTGATTCTTGGGTTGAACCATTTGAAAAATCAGGCTTAGCAGAACCTATGATAACAGAAATGCTAAAAATAGGTATGCAAACTGATTTACCTGCAATGATGGAAAAGTTAGTTGAATATATGGATATGGATATTAATCAAATTATTGATAGAATTGTAAAGATATTACCTCAGTTATTATATTCAATTATTGGTGTAGTAATAATTTTAATTACAGTAGTAGTATTAGTACCTTGTATTCATGTTTATATGGGTACATTCTTATTCTCAGCAGCAGGATTCTAAATAAAAAAATACAATTAAAACACAAGGCTTTTCAAGTTAGTCTTGTGTTTTATTTAAATAATATATTAAAGGAGATAGCAAATGAAAATTGGAATAGATATTGGTGGAAGCCATATTGCATCGGGTTTGGTAGATAAAAATGGTAAACTTATTTCAAAAGAAAGTAGAGATATTAATATAAGCAAAATTAATGATGAAAAAAGAGTTGAGAGTCTCATTATAGAAATTATAGATAATGAAATAAATATACTTTTAGAAAAAAATGATTTTACAAGAGGAGATATATCTAAAATAGGAATAGCAGTTCCTGGGAGTCCTAAAGACACAAAAATACGAAACCTAGTAAATTTACACATTAAGGAATTTGATTTAGGAAATAAATTAAAAGAAAAATATAATGTAAATGTTAAAATAAAAAATGATGGTAAATGTGCAGGAATAGCAGAAAAAAAGTATGGTTCCTTAAAAAAATATAGTGATTGTGTATTTCTATGCATAGGAACAGGTGTTGGTAGTAGTGTATTTTTAGATGACGAATTATTAGAGCCAAAACAAAATCCAGGATTTGAGTTTGGACATATGGTTATAGATAAAGAAGGTAGAAAATGCAATTGTGGAAAAAATGGATGTTTTGAAACTTATGCCTCAATGAAAAGATTTAAAGCAGAAGCAATAAGTGCATTTGATATGAGCATAGAAACAGAAGCGGAAGAAGTACAAAAATATATAAGAGAAAATATTAATAAGAAAAATGTAAAAGACTTTGTAGATGAATATTTAACAAATGTAAGTATAGGACTTTCTAATATAATAAATATTTTTGAGCCACAAGCAATAAGTTTTGGAGGAAGTTTTTCATATTATTGTGACATATTTTTACCTATATTAAAGGAAAAAATAGAGAAACTTAAATTTAATAAAGATACAAAAGTTGATTTAATAACTGCAAAATTAAAAAATGATGCTGGAATAATAGGGGCTACTGAAATATAGCCCTTATTTTTCATCTTGAGAGTCAACACTTTCAGGAATAATAATATTTTTGTTTTGTTTTTCCTCAGGTTTTTCAATTATTAAACTATCTTTTACATTAGATATGTTTAAATCTTTTGAAGTACCTTTAACAATTTCAATTTTCTTTGGTTTACGTTCATTTTCATTATTTTCTTCTATCATAAAACATATACAATCTAATAAAATATTAGATTATTCTCCTTTCTTATATAATTTTATTTATTAAATGATTTTAATTATTAGATAATTAATTTATATATGAAATATAACATAAAAAAATATATATGGCAAGGTTTTTATAAAAAGTAAATTTTATTGAAGAAATTTAGATATAAAATATATGACGAAATATAACTAATAAAAGACATATAATAATTAAGAGGCTTTAAACTTATTTTCTATTCTATGTAAACTAGTTACTGGAATATTAACACCTAGTAATAATAGCTTAGCAGAAAGAGATTCTAATGACATTTTCTTTTCTTTACGTTTTTCTCTTATAATAGGACCAATTAAGTTAAGATTGTCTTCATACTTTCCACAATTTTTCATAAAAATCCTTTCCGATATAAAAAAAAAATAAACTCATATTTATAATGAAATTATATAAAATAATTATATA
>CALXWV010000024.1 GCA_944392515.1 uncultured Clostridia bacterium | reverse complement strand
TGCAAAAAATTTTATTAACATTTATTGCAATTATATTTGTTTTATTAGTAATATTATTAAACTTCAAAAATATACAAAAACTAATTTATAGACAAGATTATTCAGAATATGTTGAAAAATATGCAAAAGAAAATAATGTTGATCCATTATTAATATATGCTATAATAAAAGCGGAAAGTAATTTTGATGATGAAGCGGTATCTAGCAAAGGAGCAACTGGACTTATGCAACTTATGACTAATACTGCAGAAGAAGTAGCAACAAATGAAGAAATTGAATTAGTATCAAAAGATACATTACTTAATCCAGAAACAAACATAAGAATAGGCATAAAATATTTTGCAGATTTAATGGCAATTTTTAATAATGAATCTGTTGCCCTTGCTGCATATAATGCAGGTATGGGAACTGTTAAGGAATGGATAAATGAAGGAATCATCAAAGATGATGGAAGTAATATAGAAAATATTCCATATAATGAGACTAATATGTATGTAAGAAAAATATTAAAAGATTATCAAATTTATAAGCAATTATATGAAAATTAATTAAAATAAAAAGTGGAGGTAAAAATTATGTCAGTATTAGTTACAGGAGGAGCTGGATACATAGGCTCACACACAGTTGTAGAATTATTAAATGAAGGAGAAAAAGTTGTAATAGTAGATAATTTTGTCAATAGCAAACCATCTGCATTAGAAGCCATTAAAAATATTACTAATAAAGATTTTAAATTCTATGAAATAGATTTAAGAGATAAAGAAGGTTTAGATAAGGTATTTGAAGAAAATAAAGATATTAGTGCAGTTATACATTTTGCTGGACTTAAAGCAGTAGGTGAATCGGTTGCAAAACCAATAGAATATTATGATAATAACATATATGGAACTTTAGTATTATTAGAAGTTATGAGAAAACATAATGTTAAAAAAATAATATTTAGTTCTTCAGCAACAGTTTATGGAGATCCAAAAGAAGTCCCAATAAAAGAAAATTTCCCATTATCTGCAACAAACCCTTATGGACAAACTAAGTTAATGATAGAGAGGATTTTAAATGATGTTTATGTAGCAGATAATACTTGGAGCATAATTTTACTTAGATACTTTAATCCAATTGGAGCACATGAAAGTGGTCTTATTGGAGAAAATCCAAATGGCATACCTAATAACTTAATGCCATATATAAATCAAGTAGCTTTAGGAAAATTAGACCACTTAAATGTTTTTGGAAATGATTATCCAACACCTGATGGAACAGGAGTTAGAGACTACATCCATGTTGTAGACTTAGCTAAAGGACATCTAAAAGCCTTAAAAAGAGCAGAAAAAGTAACAGGAGTAGAAACATATAACTTAGGAACAGGAAAAGGCTATTCAGTACTTGATATAGTTAAAAATTTTGAAAAAGCAACAGGTCAAAAGATTAAATATGAAATAACACCAAGAAGACCAGGAGATATAGCAGAATGTTATGCAGACCCATCAAAAGCAGAAAAGTACCTAGGATGGAAAGCAGAAAAAGACTTAGAGCAAATGTGTAAAGATGCTTGGAATTTTACCCTAAAAAATAAATAATATTTAAATAGAAAAGTAGGACTTTCAAAGTCTTACTTTTTTGCTTATTTCTTACTTTTTTCGCATTTTAAAGTAAAAATTACTTGATTTATATTACAAATTATTGTAAACTATATTAGTAAAAAAATATTAAAAAAATCTTAAATTAATGTTAATAAAAGAAAGAAGGCTTTTAAAGTGGAACTTAAAGAATTTTATTATGATTTACCAGAAGAGTTAATTGCACAAGTACCAATAAAAAATAGAGATGAATCAAGACTTATGGTACTAGATAGAAAACTAGAGACTATTGAACATAAGATATTTAAAGATATAATAGATTATTTAGAACCTGGTGATTGCTTAGTTAGAAATAATACAAAAGTAATTCCAGCAAGATTATATGGAAAAAAAGAAACTGGTGCAAATGTAGAATTTGTACTACTTAAAAATATTGAAGGTGATATCTGGGAAGCAATGGTAAGACCAGGTAATAAACTTCATGTAGGAGCTAAAGTTATATTTGGAGATGGATTATTAATGGCTAAAATACTTGAAACTTTGCCAGATGGAACTAGAAAAGTTAAATTTACATACAAAGGCATATTTAATGAAATATTAGATAAAATTGGACTTATGCCACTTCCACCATATATACATGAAAGTTTAAAAGACAATGACAGATATCAAACAGTATATGCAAAATATGAAGGATCAGCAGCAGCACCTACAGCAGGTCTTCACTTTACACCAGAACTTCTTAAAAAAATAGAAGAAAAAGGTGTAAAAATTGCAAATGTAACACTTCATGTAGGAATTGGTACTTTTAGACCAGTAAAAGAAAAAAATATTGAGAATCATCATATGCATACAGAACACTATTATGTGAAAAAAGAAGATGCAGATAAAATAAATGAAACAAAGCTTGCAGGAAAAAGAGTAATTGCAGTAGGTACAACTTCTTGTAGAACTTTAGAGACTATTGCTGATGAAAAAACAGGATTAGTAAAAGCATGTGAAGGAGATACTGGAATATATATATATCCAGGATATAAATTTAAATGTATAGACGGACTAATCACAAACTTTCACTTACCAGAATCAACACTTTTAATGCTTGTATCTGCCCTAGCTGGTAAAGATTATATAATGAGAGCATATAAAGAAGCAGTAGAAAAGAAATATAGATTTTTTAGTTTTGGAGATGCAATGTTAATAATATAAGGAGGAAATAATGGAGCCATCAGTAACATATGAATTATTACACATAGATAAAACAACAGGAGCAAGAAGAGGAATTGTACATACTCCACATGGAGATATACAAACTCCAATTTTTATGCCTGTTGGAACGCAAGCTACTGTTAAATCTATGACAGTAGAAGAATTAAAAGAAAATGGAGCACAAATTATACTTTCTAATACCTACCATTTATATTTAAGACCTGGTGAAAAATTAGTAAAAAAAGCAGGAGGTCTACATAATTTTATGAGATGGGATAGACCAATTCTTACAGATTGTGGAGGATTTCAAGTTTTTTCTCTTAGTGATTTACGTACAATTTCAGAAGAAGGTGTAGAATTTAAATCACATTTAGATGGAAGTAAACATTTCTTTTCACCAGAAAAAGTTATGCAAATAGAAGAAGATTTAGGCGCAGATATTATAATGTCATTTGATGAATGTTGTCCTTATCCATCAACTTATGAATACACTAAAAATTCAATGGAAAGAACAACAAGATGGGCAAAAAGATGTAAAGCATCTCATAAAACAAATCAAGCATTATTTGGTATAATACAAGGTGGATTTTATGAGGATTTAAGAGAAAAATCTGCAAAAGACTTAATAGATTTAGATTTTCCAGGATATGCAATAGGTGGAATAAGTGTAGGAGAGCCAAAAGAAGAATTCTTGAAAATGCTTAAGTTTACTGCTCCTCTTATGCCAAAAAATAAGCCAAGGTATTTAATGGGAGTAGGAAGTCCAGATTATTTATTAGAAGCAGCAATGGCAGGAATAGATATGTGTGATTGTGTTCTTCCTACACGTATTGCAAGAAATGGTACTGCAATGACATCACACGGAAAAGTAGTTGTAAGAAATGCTACCTATGCAGAAGATTTTACACCTCTAGATCCAGAATGTGATTGTTATACTTGTAGAAATTATACTAGAGCATATATAAGACATTTAGTAAAATGTAATGAAATTTTGGGTGTAAGATTGTTATCAATTCATAATATAAAATTCTTGACTAATTTAATGGAAAGAGTTAGAATTGAAATTGAAAATGATAATTTAGCTAACTTTGTAAAAGATTTTTATAAAAAGTATGGTTATACAAAAGAGGAGGAGTAATATGGATTTGATGGAGAACATTCCAAATAATAACTCAAAAAAAGTTACAGGAGTAAAAATAGGATTTATAATAGTAATTATTTTAATTATTTTACTAATTATAGCCGCTGGAGCTATATGGGTTTATAGTCAAAAATTATTAAGTGAGCAGTTTAAATTTAACTTAGATGGTAAAAGACAAAATAATTACTCAGATAACTTATTCTTATTTCAAAATGACAAAGTATATATATCTATTAGAGATATAGCACCTCTATTAGGATATAATGTATATAACGGAGGTTATGGAGAATATACAGAAGATAAATCAAAATGCTATGTGAATAATTCTAAAGAAATAGTATCTTTTGAAACTAATTCAGATAAAATATATAAATATAGTGTTACTAGTTCGGGGAGTAGTGAAGGACAATCATTTGATATAGATTCTCCAATACTATCTTCGGGTTCTAACATGTATATATCATCAGATGGATTAGTAAGAGCCTTTAATGTTAGATTTGATTATAGTTCTTCTAGTAATCAAATTTCGATATTTAGTTTAAGTTATTTAGCAAATTATTATTCAGGACAAATAGCTAATTCAGCTATTACTACAAAAACAAGTGAATTATCAGAATCAGTTATATACAATAATCAAAAAGCTCTTTTATATAATTTAGTAGTTATTAAAGATGAAAATACTAAACAATATGGAGTAGCAAGCTTAGCAACTCCATCTAATACAATTATAGGAACAAGGTATTCTAGTATTGAGTTTATGGAAGGGAGCAACGATTTTATTGTAAAAACTTCAGATAATAAAATGGGCATAATTGGTAGCGACGGTATTACTAAAGTTAGATTAGAATATGATAACATTAAAGAATTAGACAAAAATTTAGGACTATATCTAGTAACTACTAATAATAAACAAGGTGTTGTAAATAGTAATGGAAAAGTAATTGTATATCAAGACTATGACCAAATAGGTTTGCCAAACACAATAAATGATTCTAATGTTACTAATAAATATATTTTAATGGACAATTGTATTCCTGTTAAGAGAAATAATAAATGGGGATTGATAGATATTAATGGAAATGAAATTGCACCTTTGCAATATGATGAATTTGGATGTGATGCAGATACATCTGTTGACCCAAGATATTCTGATGTATTAATAATACCAGATTTAAATGGCATTGTTGTAGAGCTTGATGAAGTAAATGGAAATACCAAAACTCCAAAATATGGTGTTGTTAAAGCAGATGGAACTTTGTTTATAAACATTGTTTTAGATAGTATCTATTCAGTAACGACCCAAGGCGAAACAACATATTATGCAACATTCCAAGGACAAGTAATAGATTTAGTGGATTTTGTACGTCAGCAAACAGAAAGCTGGGAACAAAATAATGCAAACAATAGTGAAACAGAAAATAACTCAAATACAAATGAAACTACAAATTCGGCTCAAAATAATGTGAACGTTAATAGTTAAAATAATTATTAGAAAAATATATCTAATATAACTTTAAATATATCTGGAGGAAAAATGGAAACTAAACAATTAATAATTACAATAATTACAATTTTATTAATACTAGGTTTATATTATCTAACTTTACTTCCTAGAAAAAAACAAGAAAAAGAAATAAAGAAAATGCAAGATGATTTAAAAAAAGGAGATAAAGTTATAACTTATACCGGACTTTCAGGTGTAATAGAAGATGTATTAGAAGATAGAATAATATTAAAAACTAATCCAGATGGTATAAAATTATCTATAGAAAAATGGGCAATAGCAGGATTAGATGATAGAACAATTGAAAAATAAATAAAAAATATAAGTTAAATTATAGATTAATTATACTTAGTAATAAAACATATGTATTTAGCATATACTTATTTTAGAAAGTGAGGTAAATACATATGGAAAAGATAGATACTATGCCTAAAACTAAAATAAAGGGTAATGGAATTAAAATATTAATAGGAAGCGGAATTGCTTTTACTATTACATTAGTTAGTTTGTTAATTATTTCTATAGTTTTAACTTATACAAATGTTTCAGAAAATATTATAACAGTATCAGTTATAGTTATTTCAGCACTAAGTATTTTTATAGGAAGTATTATTAGTGCAGTAAATATAAATAAAAACGGAATATTAAATGGTTCTTTTGTTGGGGCTATTTATATGATAACAATTTATCTTTTATCAAGCATATTTGTTTCAGGATTTTCAATGAATATGCAATCTATTTTAATGATATTAATATCAATTTTAGCTGGTATGATAGGAGGAATAATTGGTGTCAATTTCCGTAAATAAATAGCATACTAGAATTATTAAAATTAAAAAATTATTAAAATAAATAATATGAAATAATACTAGTTATGCTAAAAAGAAAGGAATATAGCAAAAATGAAAGCACAGAAAAAACTAAGCATTGTACTAATTTTATTACTAATTATATTAATTAGTATTATCTCTTTTGTAGGAATTTTTTATCAAGATAAAAATCAAATGTTAAATATTATTCCTGCTTATAGTTTAGGAACAGATTTAAGCGGTTACAGAAAGATACTATTAACTGTAGATGAAGATGATGAAAATAGTACAGAAGATATTCTTAACTACGATAACTATGTTAAATCAGCAAATGTAATTAAAGCAAGACTAAAATCTATGGGTATAGAAGATTATACTGTAAGATGTGATGAAACTACTGGTCAAATAGAAATAACAATACCAGAAAATGATCAAACAGAATACATATTATCTGATATAACTCAAAAAGGTAGCTTTGAAATTAGAAATACTGCAAATGACGAAGTACTTATGAATAATGATGATATTAGAAGTGTCAAGGTAGAGGTTGTTCCTTCTACATATAGTGTAGGTACATCTTCAATTTACATGAATATTAACTTTAATAATGCAGGTTCTAAAAAATTTAAAAATATAACTAGAGATTATCAAAATGTAGCTAATAATGATACTGCAGATAATAGTGTAGCAGAAAATGAAACAACAGATAGTGAAGCATCTCAAAGTGAATTTGAAGATAATTCTACTAGTGAAACAACTGCAAATGAAACTACTAACGAAACTTCTAATGAAGTATCAGAAGATGAAGATAATACAACAGAAGTTGGCTTATATATTGATGGGACAAGTATGATGACAACATCTTTTACAGAAGTTATAGATAATGGTGTAATGTCTTTATCTTTAGGAAGTAGCTCATCAGATGAACAAACTAAAACCTTAAAATATCAAGCAGAAAGTTTAGCAGCAATACTTGAAAATGATGCTATGCCAGTACAATATTCTGTTACTGGAAATGTATATATATCATCTCCAATAGAGCAAAGTACAATTAATATTCTTATTGGTATAGGTATTTGCATAGCTTTAATAATGCTTATAGTAGCAATAATAAAATATAGAGCAAAAGGTGTAATTGTTGCAGTTTGTATGGTTGGCTTTACAGCTTTATACTTATTAATATTAAGATATGCAAATGTTATAATAACACTTGAAGGAATTTTCTCAATTGGATTAGTATTTGTAATTAATTATATATTAAATATTATGATACTAAATAGACTACAAAATAATGTAGAAAAAACATTTACAAAAGCATTAACTAAGTTTTCTTTAAGTATGATTCCAATGTTAATATTAGCTGTAGTATGTTGCTTCTCAAGTTGGATGTCATTATTTAGTTTTGGTATGATATTATTCTGGGGTCTAGTTACAAGCATTATATATAATCTAATTATAACAAGAACATTTTTTAAATGTGTTAATACTAAAAAAGTAAAAGAATAAAAGCAAAGTTCAGTTAGAAAGGAACAATAAAATGAGCAAGAAAAGTAAAATAATCAGTATTATTCTAATTATTATATTTATTATAGCAATAGTACTTACTGGAATAAGAGGACTAAATGTTGATTTAAACTATTCAGAAGGTGTATCTATCTTATTTAACTTAAATCAGCAATTTAACACTAAAGATGTAGAAAGTATAGCAAAAGAAATTTGGCCTGATGGACAAATAATAGTTCAAAAAGTTGAAGTATATGATGAAACTGCTTTAATAAAAGTATCATCAGTAAATGATGAACAATTAACAGACTTAGTAAATAAAATTAATGAAAAGTATGGTTTAGAATTAAGTCAATCAGATATATCAGTACAATATAACTCTAATGTACAAATAAGAGATATAGTAAGACCATATATTGTACCAATGCTAATTACAACTGCATTAATAGTTTTATACTATTCTATTAGATTTAGAGGAGTTAAAGAAATATTAGATTTATTAATAAAATTAATATTTGCAGAAGGCATTTTATTTAGTATATATGCTATAACTAGACTTCCAATAGATGTTCTTACAATGCCAATAGGAATGCTAGTATTTGCAGGAGTTACTATATATGTTTCAATTAAGCATGAAAATGGAAAGTTAAAAGCATAATAACTTTTTATTGACTTTATAGCTCTTGTGTGATATTATATAAAGCATATTTAAATAGAATAAATCTTAGATAAAGCAAAGTAAGTAAATAGAAAACATATTACAGAGAGGCGTAAAAGCTGAGAAACGCCATATGGTATTTACTGAAATTTCACTTTGGAGATTCTTTTCTGAAACAGTAGTAGGAAAAGCGGTTGCACCGTTAAAACTGTAGAGGTTAGTTTATATATAAATTAATAAAATTAGGTGGTACAACGAACTATTCGTCCTATGGGCGGGTAGTTCGTTTTTCTATCTGGAAAGGAAATTAAAATGGAGGAACAAGTAAAACAAATTGAAAAAAGTGCATTAGAAGAATTAAAATCTTGCACAGAATTAAAAGCTTTAGAAGAAACTAGAGTAAAATATTTAGGAAAAAAAGGAGAATTAACAGCTCTTTTAAAACAAATGGGCTCACTTTCTAAAGAAGAAAGACCAGTTATAGGAAGTATGGTAAATAAAGTAAGAGATGAGCTAGAAGAAATAATTTCTTCAAAAGAAGAAAGCCTAAAAAAAGAAGAAATAGCAAAAAAATTAGAATCTGAAAAAATAGATGTAACACTTCCTTCTACAAAGATAAGAAGAGGAAGTAAACATCCTTTAAATAGAATAATTGAAGAAGTTGAAGATTTATTTGTATCAATGGGATATGATGTAATTTCAGGTCCAGAACTTGAGACTGATGAATACTGCTTTGAAAGATTAAATCTTCCAAAAGGACACCCTGCAAGAGATATGCAAGATAGCTTCTATATTACAACTGAATACTTACTTAGAACTCAAACATCTGCTGTTCAAGCAAGAGCTATGATGGCAAATAAAGAAAAATCACCAATAAGAGTTATAGTTCCAGGAAAAACATATAGAAGAGAAGATGATGCAACACATTCACATCAATTTAATCAAGTTGAAGGTTTAGTTATAGACAAAGATATAACATTTGCAGATTTAAAAGGTACTCTAGAAGTATTTATGAAACATATGCTAGGAGAAGATACAAAATTAAGATTTAGACCAAGTTATTTCCCATTTACAGAACCATCTTTTGAAGTAGATGTTAGCTGTTTTAAATGTGGAGGAAAAGGTTGTAACCTATGTAAACATACAGGATGGATAGAACTTTTAGGTTCAGGAATGGTTCATCCAAATGTACTTAAAATGAATGGATATGATCCAGATAAATATACAGGATTTGCATTTGGAACAGGATTAGATAGGCTTGCAATGTTTAAATATGGAATAACAGATATGAGATTACTTTATGCAAATGATGTAAGATTTTTAAGTCAATTTGACAGAAAAGACTAATGGAAAGGATGAAGAAAAATGAAATTAAGTACGAATTTTCTAAAAGATTATTTAGATATAGATATTAATTCAAAAGAAGATGTATATAACTTAGCTGAAAATATGACTAAAGTTGGAAATGAATATGATTCTGAAGGTATGTTAATAGAAGCTACAAATTTAGTAATTGGTGAAGTTTTAGAATGCAAAATGCACCCAGATTCTGACCACTTACATGTATGCAAAGTAAATACAGGTAAAGAAGTTTTACAAATAGTATGTGGAGCTCCTAATGTAAGAAAAGGATTAAAAGTAATAGTTGCTCTTCCAGGTGCAAAACTTCCAGGAGGAGAAATAAAAAAATCTGTAATTAGAGGAGTAGAATCTAATGGAATGCTTTGCTCTATTGCAGAATTAGGGTTAGAAAGTAAATTTTTAAGAGAAGAAGATAAAGCAGGAATTCATGAATTAGATAAGGATGCTCCTGTTGGAGAAGACCCTATAGAGTATATGCATATGAAAGATGGAGTTATAGATTTTGAACTTACTGCAAATAGAGGAGATTTACTTAGCATTTTAGGTATGGCTTATGAGGTTGGAGCAATATATAATAAAAAAGTAAAGGATATAGATTTAAGTCATAAAGAAGAAGGAAAATTAGACTTTAAATTAAATATTGCAACAGATAATTGTTCTTTATTTTTAGCTAAAAAAGCTTTAAATGTAAATATACATGAAAGTACACCAGAAATGAAGGAAAAATTAATGGCATCAGGAATAAGACCAATTAACAATGTTGTAGATATTAGTAACTATGTAATGTTAGAAACAGGTCAACCACTTCATTTTTATGATGCAGATAAACTTTTAGGAATGATAGAAGTTAGAATGGCAAAAGAAGGAGAAAAATTAACAACTTTAGATAAACAAGAAAGAACTTTAAGCATTGATGATATAGTTATTTCAGATGGAAAAAGAGCAATAGGCTTAGCAGGTGTTATGGGAGGTTTAGATACTGAAATAACTGAAAATACAAAAAATATTATAATTGAATCTGCAATATTTGATAGTGTAAAAATAAGAAGAACATCAAATAAGATTTTAAGAAGTGAAGCAAGTAATAGATTTGAAAAAGGATTAGATCCTAACAGAACATATATGGCAATGGAAAGAGCCTGCACTTTACTTGAAAAATATGCTGATGCTAAAATAGTTTCAGGAATGGAAGTTTATGATAAAACTAATAAAGAAGATAAGAAAATAGATATAACTGTAGATAATATTAATTCTTTATTAGGTTCAAGCTTAACAGAAAAAGAAATAATAGATATTTTTGAAAGATTAGCATTTAAAGTAGAAAAAAATGGGGATAAATTAGAAGTCTATGTTCCATCAAGAAGATTGGATATATCTATTAAAGAAGATCTAATAGAAGAAGTTGGAAGAATATATGGTGTAGATAATATCCAAGGTAGACTTAAAGAAATGACAATTAAAAAAGGTTCTTACGATAATACAACGAGAGAAATAAGAAATAAAATGGTAAACTTAGGTCTAAATGAAACACTAACATATAGTTTAGTAAATGAAAAAGAAGCAGATATGTTTACATTAAAAAATAATGGAATTATAAAAATGTTAGATCCGCTAACAGAAGATAGAAATGCACTAAGACAAAGTTTAATTACGTCTTTACTTAAAACTTATGAATATAATGTAGCTAGAGATAATAAAGATATATGCTTATTTGAAATTGCTAAAACTTTTTATAAGGAAAATGAAGATTATAAAGAAGAAAATAAATTAGCATGCTTAATGACAGGAGAATACTATTTAGGTCTAAATACAAAGCAAGTAGATTTTTACATTATAAAAGGTGTATGTGAAGAAGTATTAGATTATTTAGGATACTCAGGTAGATATAGTTTTGTTCAAGATAAAGAAAAACTTCCTAAAGAAATGCATCCAGGTAAATCTGCTGCAATTTCAGTAAATGGAGATATTGTAGGATTAATTGGAAGAATTACACCAGAAATATGCAAAGAAGAAGTTTATGTTATGGAAATAAGCTTAGACAAATTACTAATAAAAAAAGTTGGCAAAATGAAGTATAAAGAACTTTCAAAATTCCCAGTTGTTAAGAAAGATATAGCAGTACTTGTTAATAAAGATATTACAGCTCAGGAAATGCTAAAGACAATCAAAAATAATGGTGGAAAATTATTATTGGAATCTAAAGTATTTGACCTATATGAAGGAAAAGGAATACCAGAAGGAAAGAAGAGTATAGCATTTTCAGTAACTTTAGGTGCTCAAGATAGAACTCTAACAGATGAAGAAATAAACAAAGTTATGGAAAAAGTAATAACTGGATTACAAAGCAAGCATGGAGCAGAACTTAGAAAATAGAAAAATAAGAATAAAAAATAATGGAATAATAAAAATTATGTAAATGTGATTATATATACTAAAAATAATAGATTTGACAAACATAATGCGAAAATAGTAGGCAAAATATAGTCTACTATTTTTCTTATTCTATTGAAAAAAATGAGAACTTAATATAAAATAGTATTGAAAAATGTAAATAAATATAATAGTGATTTTGATATTAAAATATCATATATTATTTAATTATGTTTTAAAAAAAAGGAGATAAATTAAAATGAAAAGTAGAGGTTTAAAGCTACTTAACATAGTTCTTATAGTAATAATTACATACATTATATTTGAATTTAATATAAGTAATGCAGAAACGATAAAAACAATGAAAATAGTAATAGATCCAGGCCATGGTGGGCATGAAACAGGTGCAATAAATTATGATGATGGAATAATGGAAAAAGATATTAACTTAAAAACTGCAAGGTATTTAAAAGAGTATTTTGAAAACTACTATGGTGTAGAAGTAATTATGACACATAATGGATTAAATAGTGATACTGAAATGTCGATATTAGATAGAGGAATGTGTGCAAGAAATAATAATGCAGATTTACTATTATGCTTACATTATAATGCGGCTCCATCAGGTAATTCTTGGCATGGTGCTGAAGTATATGTAACAGATAATGAATCTTGTTATAAATATAATAAAGAATCAACTGAAATAGGAAATTTAATACTAAGAAATTTATCAAACTTAGGAATATATAATAGAGGTGTAAAAACAAGACTATGTCAAGATACTGGGCCTAAGTGGGAATATTCAGATGGAACTAAAGCAGATTATTATGGAATAATAAGATATGCAATGAAGGGAGATAGTGAAGATAGAGGGTTAGATATAACAAAAGGATTAGGGATTACATCAATATTAATAGAAAATTGCTTTATATCTGGTGAAGATGTTAGATTTATAAATACAGACGCAAAATTACGAAAAATAGCAGAGGCTGATGGACAAGCAATTGTAGAGCATTATGGATTAAAACTTAAAACTGACGTAGTATCAGAGTTAATATTAAATAAAACTAGTGCCAATATGATAGTAGGAGATAAAACAAAAATAGGTTATACTATAAATCCAAGTACAGCCACAAATAAAAAAGTAAATTGGACAACTAGTGATAGTAAAATAGCAACTGTAGATAGTAATGGTAATGTAACAGCTTTAGGAGAAGGAACTGTAACAATTACTGCAACTGCGGATGGAAATGATAAAATATCTTCTAAGGTTCAAGTAACAGTAACAAATCCAAAGATAATAATTCAAAATGGAAATAATGCAAGTATGGTAGAAGGTTCTAAACTTCAATTATTTACAGATATAGGAACATTAGAAGGAAAAGTAACTTTTAAATCTACTGATGAAAATATCTTAAAAGTAGATTCAAATGGATTAGTTAAAGCAGTTAAAGAAGGTAGTGCTAAAATTATTGCAACTTATGAAGAGTATAAAAAGACAGCAAGTATAGAAATAACGGTAAATAAATTAGAAGATGATGAAAAAATAGAAATTGAAGGATACAAAGAACAAAATGGTGTGATTTCAAAATTTGCAAGAGAAACTAGTCCTTCGGATTTTGCAAAAAATATTAAAGTTTCAGGAGATTTAAAAGTAAAAGTAAATACTGATACATTTGTAGGAAGCGGAACTACAGTACAGATATTCAGAGGAGATAAGTGTATTCAAACATATACATGTAAGCTTTATGGAGATGTTAATGGTGATGGAAAGATTTCTGCAATGGATTATATGCTTATAAAAAATAAAATTATGGAAGTAAAAGAAATAACAGGTTTAATAGAACAAGATGTTGCTGATGTAAATTCAGATTCTAAAATATCATCATTAGACTATATGCTGATAAAGAATGATATATTAGATGTACGAAAAATTGAAATTAGATAAAAAGGAGAATAAAAATGTTTGTAAAAAAATATGGAAATATTACTTTATTATTAATATTTATTATTATACTAACGTTTACTACAAAATCTTATGGCGCTTCATTAACAATTAGCGCTTCTAATTCTAATCCAACAGTTGGAGATACAATTACAATAAATATTGGAAGTGGAGTTGGAGGAAAAGTTAGTTTATCATCATCAAATCCTAATGTTATAAGTGTACCATCATCTTTATTTATTGATTATAATTCAACAAGTATTACAGTTAAAGCAAATTCAACAGGTAGTGCAACTATTACTGTAACAGCAGTTGATTTAGTTTCTACTGATGCAGAACCAGTAGAAATAACAGGAAGCAAATCAATTACAATAAATGTAAAAGCAAAACAAACATCTAGTAGTACTGAATCATCAAATCAAGGAACTTCAACTTCAGGAGGTGGTTCAAGTAGTACAAGCTCTGGAAGTTCTAATTCATCAAGTAATTCAAATCCTTCTAAAACCAGTGCAAGTAATAAACCAAATACAAATAAAGAAGCAGTAAAAAATGTTGTACAAACTGAACAAGCAGAAGAAGCCACTCCACAATTTGGAATGAATTCACTAATGCTTAATGCAATAAATGAAAATGGTGAAAAACAAGAAATTACATTTAATCCAACTTTTAATATAGATACATATGAATATTCTGCAGAAGTAGAAAACAATATAACTGATATAGAAGTAGTTGCTGAAGCAGGAGAATATAATGACTATGTAAAAGTAGAAAAGCCAGAAAGCCTAAATGTTGGTGAAAATATAGTAAAGGTTACAATGCAAAAAGACGATATGAGTCTTACATATACAATAAAAGTTAATAAAAAAGAAGCAGAAACTGTTGAAGCGGTTAGTGATGGAATAGTTAGCTCAGAAAATAAAGAAAAGACATTAATAACTTTTACTATTCCACAATTTATAGCAGTTATTCTTGCAATATGTTTAATTGAAGGAATATTATTAAAATTACCTTGGAAGAAGCTGATAAAAATTGGTAGTAGAAGAAAAGGCTTTGAAGAATTTGATGATGATATAGATAGTGAAGATTTGGATAATGAATTAGAAGAAGATAATAAGGATAAGAAAAAATAAACATATATAATTATAAACCTAGAAAATAATATATTAAAGGAAGTGATAAAATTTATGTATCAAATAATTTGTCAAAGTGAATTTAAAACAAAAGAATATGCTAAAAATTTAGCTAGCATTTTAAAAAAAGGGGATGTACTTGTTCTTTCGGGAGAACTTGGTGCTGGAAAAACAAAATTTGTTGAAGGAATACTTTCTTATTTTGATTTACAAGATGAAATATCTAGTCCAACATTTACAATAGTTAATGAATATAAAAATGATAAAATAAGCATATATCATTTTGACCTATATAGATTAGGAGATATTTATGAATTTGAAAATATAGGTGGAGAAGAATATTTTTCTAAAGGAATTTGCATTTTTGAATGGGGAGAACTAATTGAAGATATTTTACCAAATGATTATATTAAAATATCTTTTGAAAAAAATGATAACAATCCAGAAGAAAGAATATTAAATATAGAAACTTTTGGTGAAAAATATAATGAAATAAATTTTTATGAATTTTCAAATAATATTTAAAATTGGCGGTGCCTAGAATTAATACCTAGACACCGCCAAAGAGGTGTTAGAACGAATAGAAGTCAAGCTTTAAGCCAATTCCTTCTTTTATGCCTCTTACTCTAGCGAAGACTACTTCGCCAAATAGTAATGCAATATTTGTGTCCATAATTCCGTTAACGTTTAAGGACACTTCCACATGGTAACCATCTCTAATCCTATTATTAACAGTAACGAGAATTATATCACCAATATGGTAGTTTTCAATTCTATCTGTATAGCAAGCTTTATAAGAGACCTTGATACAATCTCGATATTTTTGGGTTGAAATAACCCTAACAGGGATTATATCACCGACTTCAAAGTATTCTGTTATATCCCGCACAAACGAATTGGATACTTCATTTATATAACATCTCAATGTCAAGTTCTTATATTGCAAAAATGCAACATTTTTTTTGATACAGGTAACTTCCGCATTTATAATGTCCCCACATTTGAGTTCATCATTTTGAGAGACAATTTGAGTTGGAGAAAGCGACACTTGATTATTTTCACTTTCAACGGATGTTCGGTTATAAGCTACATTCATACTATTCCTTCCTTTCTAAACAGCAAAATTATTTGCAATTATATTAATATTCCACCTCTTTCAAATAAATATTAAAATATTATAGCTTACTTATATATGTTAACATAAAAAATATGAAATTGCAAATTTTGTTAAGGAGATTTTTCAATATTTATTTAAGTATTGTAAAGTAAAAATATTTATGTTAATATTTATATGTAAAAATATATTAGATAAGATAATATAGAGAAAATAAATTTATAAAATATATATTAATAATAAACAACTAAATTGTTAGAAAGGAAAACAATGAAAGATAAAAAATACATTAGAAATTTTAGCATAATAGCACACATAGATCATGGTAAGTCTACTTTAGCTGACAGATTAATTGAACTTACTGGTGTTCTTTCAAAAAGAGAGATGTCTGAACAAGTATTAGATAATATGGATATAGAAAAAGAAAGAGGAATTACAATTAAATCTCAAGCAATAAGAATGAAATATAACGCTAAGGATGGACATACTTATGAGTTTAATTTAATAGATACACCAGGTCATGTAGACTTTAATTATGAAGTATCAAGAAGTTTAGCAGCATGCGAAGGAGCTATTTTGGTAGTAGATAGTACTCAAGGTGTAGAAGCTCAAACTCTTGCTAATGTATATTTAGCACTAGATAATAATTTAGAGATTTTACCAGTTATAAACAAAATAGATCTTCCTAGTGCAAGACCAGATGAAGTAAAAGATGAAATTGAAAGTATAATTGGAATACCAGCAAAAGATGCACCTTGCATTTCAGCTAAAACTGGTTTAAATGTTGAAGAAGTTTTAGAAAGAATAGTAACAGATATTCCGGAACCTAGTGGAGATGAGAATTCTCCACTTAAAGCACTTATATTTGACTCAATTTATAATGATTATAAAGGAGCCTTAGCTTATGTTAGAATAAAAGATGGAACAGTAAAAGGTGTAGATGAAATAAGATTAATGTCTACAGGAAAACATTTTACTGTAACTGAAATTGGATATTTTGAACCTGGAAAATATGAGCCTACTGATGAACTAAGTGCAGGAGAAGTTGGATATATAGCTGCAAGTATAAAGAGTCTATCAGATATTAGAGTTGGTGATACAATAACAAATAATGAAAAACCAGCAAAAGAGCCACTCCCAGGTTATAAAAAAGTAAATCCAATGGTGTATTGTGGACTTTATCCTATGGATGGAAGTGATTATGAGAACTTAAAAGTAGCACTAGAAAAATTACAGTTAAATGATGCAGCATTAGAATTTGAACCAGAAACTTCTAATGCTCTAGGTTCTGGTTTTAGATGTGGTTTTTTAGGTTTATTACATTTAGAGATAATCGAAGAAAGGCTAGATAGAGAATTTGATTTAAGTTTAATTACAACAGCTCCTTCAGTTATATATAAAGTATATAAAACAGATGGAGAAGTAATTAGCATATATAATCCAAGCGACCTGCCACCTCAAACGCAGATAAGTAAAATAGAAGAGCCATTTGTTGATGCAAGCATAATGGTGCCAAAAGATTTTGTAGGTAATGTAATGACTCTATGCCAAGATAGAAGAGGCATCTATGTAGATATGCAATATTTAGATGAGAATAGAGTAACTTTAAAATATGAATTACCTCTTAATGAAATAATATACGATTTCTTTGACTCTCTTAAATCAAGAACTAAAGGATATGCTTCACTTGATTATTATTTAAAAGACTATAAAGAATCAGACTTAGTTAAACTAGATATTTACGTAAATAATGAAAAGGTAGATGCTTTATCATTTATAGTTCATAAATCTAATGCGTATGATAAGGGAAGAAATTTAGTAGAAAGACTAAAAGAAGAAATACCAAGACAATTATTTGCAATTCCTATTCAAGCTGCAATTGGAGGGCAAATTATTGCTAGAGAAACAATATCAGCTTTAAGAAAAGATGTTTTAGCAAAATGCTATGGTGGAGATATTACGAGAAAGAAAAAATTGTTAGAAAAGCAAAAACGTGGTAAAAAACGTATGAGAGAATTTGGCAATGTAGAAATACCACAAGAAGCATTTTTAAATGTATTAAAAGGAAGTTCAAAAAGTGGCGAATAGAGTATAATTTAACTTAATCTCAAGGTTTATGAAAGAATATATTATATTAAAAAATGTATTATAATTTAGAAAAATAAATTTATATAAAACTAATATTTGTAAAAAATAGAAGGGAAGCAAAAAATGTTAGACAATACAAAAGCAAGAAATGTTTTAAAAACATATATAGATAAATATGATTTTTCAAATCCAAGAATAAAATTGAAAGCTAATCACATATTTAGAGTAGCTGACGCTGCTAAAAAAATAGCAACAGAACTAAATTTAACAAAAGAAGAAATCGATTTAGCAGAATTAATAGGTCTACTTCATGATATAGGAAGATTCGAACAATTAAGAGTATATGATACTTTTAAAGATAAAGAATCAGTGAATCATGCAGAAATGGGAATAAAAGTATTAAAAGAAAATAATTTTATTAAACAATTTTGCAATGATGAAAAATATTATGATATAATATTTAAAGCTATATATAATCATAATAGATATAAAATAGAAGATGGTCTAGATAGTGAAACTTTACTTCAAGCTAAAATAATAAGAGATGCAGATAAAATAGATATACTTAATCTATTAGTATTTGAGAATTTTGAAACATTATATAAAAAGAAAGAAATAATTGATGAGCCTATAACTCAAAATGTTCTTGATTCGATGCTTGAAGGTAAACAAGTCGAAAGAAAATATCAAAAAACTTCTATGGATGATTGGGCTTCTAATATAGGATATATTTATGACATATATTTTAAACCTAGCTTTAAAATTTTAAAAGAAAAAGACTATATAAATAAAATTATAGATAGAACTAAAACTCCGGAAATGGAGAAAATTAGAGAATATGTTAACAAATATATTGACAGGAAAATTGCAGAATAATTTATGAGTACATATTGATAATTAATAAAAAATATTTTGATTAACATATTATAGTGCAATATAAATTATATAAAAATAGGAGGATTTTGTGGAAGAAAATCAAGATTTAATAGAAGGAAGAAATAGTGTAATAGAATTATTAAAATCTGGAAAAGATATTAATAAGTTATATATTCAAAAAGGCGAAAGACATGGTTCTATTACTGAAATAATTAAGCTGGCTAAGCAAAATAAAGTAATAATTCAAGAAGTAGATAAATTTAAATTAGATAAAATGAGTGAAACACACAATCATCAAGGAGTTATTGCAATTGTACCACCTTATGAATATTGTGATGTTGATGACATATTAGAGGAAGCTAAAAATAGAGGCGAAGATCCATTTATATTAATATTAGATGGTATAGAAGACCCACATAATTTAGGTTCAATAATAAGAACTGCAGAGTGTAGTGGAGTTCATGGAATAATTATTCCTAAAAGGAGATCTGCATTAGTTAATAGCACTGTAAATAAAACATCAGCAGGCTCAGTTCAATATATGAAAATAGCAAGAGTAAATAATTTAAATGAAACTATAAATTACCTAAAAGAAAAAAATATATGGATTTATGGAACTGATATGGAAGGAACAAGCTATTACAATGAACAAAATTACTCAGGTGGAGTAGGAATTATTATAGGTAGTGAAGGCTTTGGAATGAGTAGACTCGTTAAAGAAAATTGTGACTTTTTAATTAAAATTCCAATGAAAGGACATATAAATTCATTAAATGCATCAGTATCTGCAGCAATTGTAATGTATGAAGTTATGAATCAAAGGAGGAATGCATAATATTAATTAAATTATTATGCTAATAATAAATGAAACCAAATAAGTTAAAAAGAAATTTTATTATAATATTTTCAATAATTGTAATTATTTTGGCAATAATTTTTGTTTTATATATGACAACTGACATATTTAGAACTAAAAGAGATGCATTTTTTAGGTATGCATTGCAAATACCAGATATATTTGATGTACTAGATACTAATGATGAATATCAAACATATCAAAAAACTAAACAAAGCAATACTTATCTGACAACAGGAGAAATGAAAATTATTAGTTCAGAAAATATTGCAGATGAAAGTATATTAAGCAAAGTTAATATGACTGTATTTGGCAAGATAGATAATAAAAAAGAACAAGCAAATTATGATATAACAATAAGAAGCGATAACAACAATCTATTTAGTATGACAGCCGCTAGAGACAAAGACTTATATGGTTTTTATTCAGAGCAAATTGCAGATGGATATATTGTATTTAGAAATGAAAATTTAACTGATTTAGCAACGAAAATGAATATTGAAAATTCAGAAAATATACCAAATCAAATTAATATATTTAATAAAGAACAAATATTAAATGTATCTAATATAGAGAAAAAGCATTTAGAACAATATGTTAAAATAATTAGAAATCAAGCTCCTGATACTTCATATAGTAAAAGTCAAAACGAAAAGATAGAAATAGAAGGTCAAAAATATGATACGACAGCATATACTCTTAGCTTAAATTCAGAGCAAAATAGTAATTTACAAATAAATCTTTTAAATGAATTAACTAAAGATAGTATAATGATGAATTTTGTAACTTCTAAATGTAAACTCCTTAATTTGAATAATGATTTTACAGATATAAATACTTTAAATAGTATATTAAAACAAAGAATTGAAAATTTACAAAATAATCCTGATTTAGCAGGAGATTTTTCAATAACAGT
This sequence comes from uncultured Clostridia bacterium, assembly GCA_944392515.1. Classification (GTDB taxonomy): domain Bacteria; phylum Bacillota; class Clostridia; order TANB77; family CAG-508; genus CAG-793. Next base: position 902 of record CALXWV010000024.1, on the reverse strand, counting down.
TTATGAATATAAACAAAAAAATATACAAACAAAAATACAAATAAATAATAAGCTAATTACTATATCTAATATAAATAATGATAATAATAAATTTGCAACAATAAAAATAGAAGAAGAATCTCAGCCTACTATCAATTTAAAGGTGGAAAATGATGATAATACTTATAAGATAAAAATGCAAAAAGATGATTCTGGTATTATAAATAGTTTAGAACTAATTTATAATATGACAGGGACTGTTGCAGAAAACAATGTTCAAAATCATTTGCAAATAAATTTAGTAGATGGAATAAAGTCAGCAAGTTTTGAATATAATGATACAATTAATTTTACTACTGATGTAGGAAACTTTAAAAATATGCAAGATGAAAAAGTAGCTGTAATTAATGATTATGACCAAGATTACTTAAATGAATTTTTAAAAATGGTAAAAGACCAAATAAATTCTGTATATATTTCTCAAGGTGCTTCAATTGGAATTAATTTAGATCCACTTTTTGAATAATATAAGTAAACATAAGATTACAAAAGGAATAATTAGTAAGCATAATACATATAATATTAAAGCTGAAAGCATTAAAATATACATCCATATACAATCAAAAACATAGTAAAAATAACTTTTTATAAAAAATATGAAAAAAATTAAAAAAATTTCAAAAAAAGTGTTGACTTTTGCAAACCAGGATAGTATAATAAAACATGTTCCGGTCAGGAACAAAAAGTACATTGAAAAGTAAACAATGAATCTTTTGAGAAACCAATAAAATTGCGGTAGTTTAAGTACTACTAAAAGAACAGAATTATAATGAGCTAAAACTCAAGAAATATTAAATTAATATGAGAGTTTGATCCTGGCTCAGGATAAACGCTGGCGGCGCACATAAGACATGCAAGTCGAA
>CALXWV010000023.1 GCA_944392515.1 uncultured Clostridia bacterium | reverse complement strand
AGCAACAATACTAAACAATTATGCTAAATATAAGAAAAAGGACACTAAAGCACAAGCAGATTTAACTAAATATGCAGATAATAAAAAGATTTCTAGTTATGCAAGAGAAGGAATAGCTTGGGCAGTAGCTAAAAAAGTAATGAGCGGAAAAGTAAATGGAACAATAATAGATCCACAAGGAATGGCCTCAAGAGCAGAAGCTGCAGCAATGATACAAAATTATTGTAGTTATATAGGTAGATAAATTTTATAAAGGTAGGATGAAAGATGAAAATTACAGTAGTAGGAACAGGTTATGTAGGATTAGTAGCAGGAGTATGTTTTGCAGAAAAAGGGCATAATGTAATTTGCTATGATATAAATGAAGAAAAAATAAATATAATGAAAAAAGGAATTAGTCCAATATATGAAGCAGGACTTCAAGAATTAATGCAAAAAAATAATAAAGCAGGAAGAATTCATTATACAACAGATTATAAAGAAGCATATAAAGATTCAGAATTTATATTTATAGGAGTAGGTACGCCAGAAAGACCAGATGGCTCTGCAAATTTAGATTATGTTTATGAAGCAGCACTTCAAATTGCTCAAAATATACAAAAAGATTGTATAATAGTTATAAAATCAACTGTTCCTATTGGAACAAATGATGAAATAGAAAAATATATTAGACAAAACTTAAAAAATAAAGTAAAAATAGATGTAGCAAGTAACCCAGAATTTTTAGCACAAGGACAAGCAGTAAAAGATACCTTAGAACCATCAAGAATAGTTATAGGAACTGAAAATAAAGAAACAGAAAAGAAAATGATGGAGCTATATTCTAATTTTGATGCACCAATACTTGCAACAGATAGAAGAAGTGCAGAAATGGTTAAATATGCATCAAATGATTTCTTGGCATTAAAAATAAGTTATATTAATGATATAGCAAATCTTTGTGAAGTTGTAGGAGCTAATATAGAAGATGTTGCAAAAGGTATGAGCTATGATAAAAGGATAGGAGATAAATTCTTAAAAGCTGGTTGTGGATATGGCGGAAGTTGTTTCCCAAAAGATACTAAAGCACTTCACTATTTAGCTTCACAAGGAGGATATGAATTAAAGACAGTAAAATCAGCAATTGAAGTTAACAAAAATCAAAAGCTTATATTACTAAAAAAGGCAAGAAATAAATTTAGAAGTTTTAAAGGAGTAAATATTGCAGTTTTAGGCTTAGCTTTTAAACCAGGAACAGATGATTTGAGAGAAGCACCTTCTTTAGATAATGTATCTGTATTTATAGATGAAGGAGCAAAAATAAAAGCTTATGATCCAATTGCAATTAATAATTATAAGAAAAAATATCCAACAGAGATTGAATATGTAAATTCACCAGAAGAAGCATTGAACAATGCAGATGTATGTTTCATATTTACTGAATGGGATGAAATAAAAAATGTCAAACCAGCAGAATATGCAAAATATATGAAAAATGCATTAGTATATGATGGAAGAAATATTTATGATATATCTGAAATGGAAAATGCAGGAGTTGAATATTATTCTGTAGGAAGAAAATGTAGTATAAAAACTATGTAAAAATATAAAATATAAAGAAAGGAGACTTGCATAATATAGCAAGGTTAAAATAAATGAAAATAGGAATTGTAGGTTTACCAAACGTAGGAAAAAGTACTTTATTTAATAGTATAACAAACGCTGGAGCTGAATGTGCAAATTATCCATTTTGTACAATTGAACCAAATGTTGGTGTTGTACCAGTACCAGATGAAAGATTAGATGTACTTGGAAAAATGTATGAAACAGAAAAAATAACACATGCAATTATAGAATTTGTAGATATTGCAGGATTAGTTAAAGGTGCAAGCAAAGGTGAAGGATTAGGAAATAAATTCTTATCACATATAAGAGAAACAGATTCAATAGTAGAAGTTGTAAGATGCTTTGATGACTCTAACATAGTTCATGTAGATGGTAGCGTAGATCCAATAAGAGATATAGAAACAATTAACTTAGAACTTGTTTTAGCAGATTTAGAAACTGTTAATAAAAGAATAGAAAGAGCTGCTAAACTTGCTAAAGGAGATAAAAAATATTTAGTAGAAGAAGATATATTCAAAAAAATAAGAATACATCTAGAAGATGGAAAACCAGCAAGAACATTAGAATTAAATGATGATGAAAAAGAAATTGTAAAAGATGCATTTTTACTTACAATGAAACCAATATTATATGTAGCAAATATGTCAGAATCAGATATAGGAAAAGAAAATGACTATGTTAAAAAAGTAAAAGAATATGCAAAACAAGAAAATTCAGAAGTAGTTCCATTATGTGTAAAAATAGAAGAAGAATTATCTAGCCTAGAAGGTGACGAGAAAAAAGAAATGCTAGAAGCAATGGGACTTGATGAATCTGGATTAGATAAAGTTATAAAGGCAAGCTATGATTTACTTGGGCTTATGTCATTTTTAACTGCAGGAAAAAAAGAAGTTAGAGCTTGGACAATAAAAAAAGGAACAAAAGCTCCTCAAGCTGCAGGAAAAATACATACAGATTTTGAAAGAGGATTTATAAAAGCAGAAATAGTATCTTATGAGGATTTAGTAAAATTAGGCTCTTATCAAAAGGCTAAAGAAGCGGGCTTAATTAGACTAGAAGGCAAAGACTATGTGATGCAAAATGGAGATATTGTTGAATTTAAATTTAATGTTTAAAACAGATAAAAAGAAAAAATATAAACGGTAAAATCATATAAAAAATTATAGAAGATTTACAAAAAATTCGACAAAATTTTCAAAAAATGTTGACTAGTATTGTTAAAAAGTTTTATAATAATTATAGCATTGAAAAATGTAATAATTTTCTTGCTATATTTGTTTGAAAAAAACAAATAATAAAATTAGTAGTCTAAAGAAGAAAGGAAGAATACTATGAAAAATTCAATGAAATATGTTGCAATTTCAATAGTTATGATTTTTGTAGTTTTATTTTTTACAATGGTAAGATCTTATGCATCAGGTGTACAAATTAATCTTAACCCAGGTAACGGTAATAATGCAAATGGTACAAATAATACTAACATTGCAAATACAAATACTAATGCAAGACCAGTTAATAATGCTCAAGAAAAAGAAAATATTGTAAGTGTTAACCAAATTAATGATGCAGAAAAAGATATACCACAAACAGGTGAAACAGATGTATACATTATAGCTGGTATAGCTGTTATAACAATAGCTGTAGGTGCATTTGCATTTATAAAATCAAGAAAATATAATGTATAATAACCAAAGAGATAAAAAGTAAAAAGAAATAAAATATAAATAAAAGTTGCAACTAAAAAATAGGGTATTAGCAATAAGCTAATATCCTATTAATTTTTTTGCAACAAATTTAGACAAAAATCCAAATTTTTATTTACAAAAACTTAATATAATGATAAAATTAATAATGATAGTGTATTATAAAATAAATAATTTCACGGAGGGTATAAGTTAAAATGAATACCAATGGAAGAAGAATGAAAGAAAATAAATCATATAATAATGAAAAAAATAACAAATCAAAATCTAAAAAGAGAAAAGTTTTAAAAATAATACTTATAATCTTTATAGTATTAGTTGTAATTGTTGCAGCAGTTGCAGCAGCTGGATTTACATATATATATAGTATGCTTGGAAAGATGGATCAAGAAGAAATTAATTTAAATGCAATAAGTATAGATGAAGCTGTTGCTGATGAATTAAGCGAATATAGAAATATAGCTTTATTTGGAATAGATTCGAGAGAAGATGATTATGGTAGAGGAAATAGAAGCGACTGTATAATAATAGCTTCTATTAACAAAAAAACAAATGATGTAAGATTAGTATCCGTATATAGAGATACATATCTATTACTTACAGGAAGAAGCTTAGACAAAGTAACACATGCATATTCTTATGGAGGAGCAGAACTTGCAGTAAGTACACTTAATGCTAATTTGGACTTAAATATACAAGAATATGTTACAGTTAATTTTGATGCAGTAGTTGATGCAGTAGATGCATTAGGTGGAATTACTATGCCTATTACAAGTGATGAAGTAAAATATATTAATTCATACATTGATGAAAACAATAGAGTAACAGGACACAATTCAAGCCATATTACAACTGCAGGTACATACAAATTAGATGGTGTTCAAGCATTAGCTTATTCTAGAATTCGTTATACATCAGGTGGAGACTATAAAAGAACTGAAAGAATGAGAGATGTTTTAGAAGCGATGCTAAAAAAAGCTAAATCATTAAGTGTAAGTGAGTTAGTTAATTTTGTAAATATAATGTTACCAAAAATATCTACAAATATAAGTAGCACAGATATTATAGGTTTAGCACCAACTTTAATGAATATAAATGTATCTGAAAGTAAGGGCTGGCCAGAAGAAACACAAGGATCTATGATAGGTGGAGTATATTATGGTGTTCCAGTAAATTTAGAAGATAATGTTGAAACTTTGCATAAAGAATTATTTGACCAAGAAGATTATACATGCTCAGAAACTGTTAAAGATATAAGCAAACAAATAATAAATAAAACAGGAGTACAATAAAATATAATAAATACTATTAATAAGGGGGGATAATAGTAATGGCAGATAATGAAGCAATATTGCTTAAAGAACAAGAAGATGAAGAAATAAAGCCCATTTTATATGATGTAAAAAAACAGAATATTGCTTATAGATTTGTTAAAAGATTAATAGATATAGTAGCAGGAATTGTAGGAATAATAATATTAATACCTCTAACTATAGTTTTAGGAATTATAAGAATAATAAAAAAAGAAAATGATGGACCTTTATTTTATGAACAACTAAGAATAGGAAAAAATGGCAAGCAATTTAGAATGTATAAGTACAGATCTATGTGTATGAATGCAGATGAAAGATTAAAAGAATATTTAGAAGAAAATGAAGAAGCCAAAAAAGAATACAAAAAATATAAAAAATTAAAATGTGATCCAAGAGTAACAAAGCTAGGAAAAGTATTGAGAGCTACAAGCTTAGACGAATTTCCACAATTAATAAATGTATTAATTGGAAATATGAGCTTAGTAGGACCTAGACCATATCTTCCAAGAGAACAAAAAGAAATGGGAGAATATTATTCTAGTATAATAAAAGTAAAACCAGGAATAACAGGACCTTGGCAAATTAGAGGAAGAAGTAAGATAACATTTGAGGACAGATTAAAGCTAGACTTAGAATATGTTAATAAATGCAGTATAAGAAATGATATAAAAATTTTATGGAATACTTTTGCAAAAGTATTAAAAAAAGATGGTGCATTATAAAAAAATAATATTAATTTAGCTAATAGGAATTGAGAAAAATGAAAGAAGATTTAAATGAAACTAAAAAAGAACCTAAAAGATTAAATAAAGAAAATAATAAAATAAAAAAACATAAGGTATTAAAAATTATAGGAATAATAGTTTCAGTTATATTGGTAATATTAATGATATTAGGTATTACTATTTATTGTTATATGAATTCAAAGCTTAATAAATTAAATATTGAACATATTACTAATGACTTAAATGAACTTGGAATAAGTGAGACTAATGCAAATCAAGATTCTCAAATGAGTAAATTTAGAAACATAGCAATACTTGGATTAGATTCAAGATATGATACATATGATCCAGATTATAGAACTGACTGCATTATGGTAGCAAGTATAAATAAAGAAACAAGTGAAGTAAAATTGTTTTCGATTTATAGAGACACATATGTGCAAATGCAACTTGATGGTGAGACAATCTTCGATAAAATTAACCATGCTTATTATAATGGAGTAGAAAATACTTTAAAAACAATAAATGAAAACTTAGATTTAAATATAACAGAATATGTTATGGCAGATTTTACGGCAATAGCAGATTTAGTAGATAGTGTTGGTGGAATAGATATAGACATTGATAGTGAAGAGATCCAATATATAAATGATTATATAAAGGATGTTTCAAATGTAATTGGAAGAACATCTACTAATATAACTAAAACAGGTTTGCAACATCTTGATGGAATTCAAGCAGTATCATATTGTAGAATAAGATATACATCGGGTCTTGATTATAAAAGAACAGAAAGAATGAGAGAAGTATTAGGAAAAGTTGTAGATAAAATAAAAGTATCAGATTTAGGTACTATTAATAATTTATTAGACACAATGCTGCCAAAAATAAGAACAAACATTACACAAGGTGAAATAAAAAAATTGATACCAATGGCATTATCTTTAAAATTAACTGACTCATTTGGATGGCCATATACAACAACAGGTGTATGGATGAGAGGAGACTTCTATGGACCAGCAACAACTTTAGAAAGTAATGTAAAGAAATTACATGAAGAAGTATATGGACAAACAGATTATGTAGTACCAGAAAATATAGTTGAAATAAGCAACAAAATAGTTGAAGAAACAGGAGTGAAATAAAATGAAAATAGCAGTAGCAGGAACAGGATATGTTGGATTATCTTTAGCAACATTATTAAGTCAAAATTACGAAGTACATGCTTTGGATATAATTCCAGAAAAAGTAGAAATGATAAATAAAAGGATATCCCCAATACAAGATGAGTATATAGAAAAGTTTTTTAAAGAAAAAGATTTAAATTTAAAAGCGACATTAGATTATAAAGAAGCTTTTGAAAATGCTGAATATGTTATTATTAGTACACCTACTAATTATGATGAGAAAAAGAATTTTTTTGATACATCTAGTGTAGAAGATATTATCCAGAAGGTAAAATCAATGAATGACAATAAGATTACTATGGTTGTTAAATCTACAATACCAGTTGGTTTTATAAATAAAATAAAGGAAAAGTATAATATAGATAATATTTTCTTTTCTCCAGAGTTTTTAAGAGAAGGTAAAGCCCTTTATGATAATTTATATCCTTCAAGAATAATTATTGGAGAAAAGAGTAAAAGGGCAGAAAAATTTGCAAATCTTCTAATAGATTCAGCTTTAAAAGAAAATATAGATGTACTATACATGAATAGCACAGAAGCAGAGGCGGTAAAACTTTTTGCAAATACATATTTGGCTTTGAGAGTGGCTTATTTTAATGAATTAGATACATATGCTGAAGAAAAGGGACTAAGTGCAAATGAAATAATTCAAGGAGTATGTTTAGATCCAAGAATAGGTTCATATTATAATAATCCTTCTTTTGGATATGGAGGATATTGTTTACCAAAAGATACTAAACAATTATTAGCAAATTATAAAGATGTACCACAAAATTTGATTGAAGCAATCGTAAAATCAAATGAAACGAGAAAAAAATTTATTGCAGATGATGTACTAAAATTAAATCCTAAAGTTATTGGAATTTATAGATTAACAATGAAAGCAGGATCGGATAATTTTAGATCTAGTGCAATACAAGATATTATAAACATTTTTAAAAAAGAAAAAAAAGAAATAATTATATATGAACCAACATTAAATAAAAAAGAGTTTAATGGTTGTAAAGTTGAAAATAATTTAGAAGAATTTAAAATAAAATCAGATGTTATTATGGCAAATAGAATAGCAAAAGAGCTAAAAGATGTTAAACAAAAAGTTTATTCAAGGGACATATTCAATAAAGACTAATTATAATAGATATGCTAGTACAGATGGTACAATTGGAGAATTAAAAAATGATTTTAAAGCCTATTATAAAAGAAAAAAGAAGATAGAAATAGAAGGAGTTGAAAAGATAATAAAAAATGAAAAATAGCGTAAAAAAAAATTACATATATAATTTAATTTATCAAATATTACTGATTATATTACCATTAATTACTGCACCATATATTTCAAGAGTTTTAGGTGCTGAAAATATAGGTATTTACAGTTATACGACTTCCATATCTGCTTATTTTATATTGTTTGGTTCTCTTGGAGTAAACTTATATGCTCAAAGAGAAATTGCGTTTCATCAGAGTGATAAAAAAGAAAATAGTAAAACATTTTTAGAAATTGTTATACTTAGAACCATAACAATGTTAATATCTATAGCAATATTTTGCATAACATTTGTAGCAAGTGGAGAATATAGTTATTTTTATAAAATATTAATTGTAGAATTAATTGCACAATGTTTAGATATAAGTTGGTTCTTTAGTGGATTAGAAGAATTTAAAAAGACCGTTTCAAGAAATTTAATAATAAAATGTATTAGTGTAGTGTCTATTTTCTTGTTGGTTAAAACACCAGAAGATTTAGATATGTACTTTTGGATATACGTATTATCTACTATTATAGGAAATATATCGTTATGGTTTTATTTGCCTAAATATTTAGATAAAGTAAAAGTAAGGGAATTAAATATTATAAAGCATTTAAAACCAATGTTAGTAATGTTTATTCCAGAGATAGCTATTCAGGTTTATACTATATTAGACAAAACTATGATTGGTGCAATATGGGAAGATAAATCAGAAGTTGGTTTTTATCAGCAAAGTGAAAGAATTGTTAAATTGTTACTAACAGTTATCACATCACTTGGAACAGTATTGTTACCAAGAATTGCAAGTTGCTTTGCTAACAATAAAAAGAAAGAGGTTTTTGAATATTTAAAAAAGTCATTTAATTTTGTATATATTCTTGCTTTTCCAATGATATTGGGTATAATAGCAGTGGCAGATAAATTTGTACCTTTATTTTTTGGACCTGGATATGATAAGGTAATAATTTTAATGAGTGTAATATCACCTATTATATTATTTATAGGAATGAGTAATGTAATAGGTAGACAGTATTTATTACCAAGCAAAAGACAAAAGCAATATACCACTTCTGTAATTTTAGGAGCAGTTGTTAATTTAATTATGAATAGTTGTCTAATATGGAAATATGGAGCTATAGGAGCATCTATTGGAACAGTAGTTGCAGAGTTCTCAGTTACATTAGCACAAATTATATTTGTAAGAAAAGATTTTAATATAAAGAAAATATTAAAGCTTTCAATAAATTATATAGTGTCTTCTGCTATTATGTTTATGGTATGTAAGTTGGTTGGATTAATTCCAGTTAGAAATTTATTATCAATTATTTTACAAGTTGGGATAGGAGGTATTGTTTATATTTTATTGCTTGTAAGTTTAAAAGATAATTTTACATTTGAAATATTAGAACAATTAAAAGAAAAGATGGCTAAAACCTTAAATGATGATAAAAAAATATAGGAGTATTATATGAAAGAATTAATTAAGAAAATTACAAGAAAGTTAGGTATATATGATAATATTAAAAATTTTTTTAATAATAAAAAAAGAAAAAAGAGATATAAACAATGTATAAGTAAAAAAATTAAATTTGAGAATAGAATTCAAAACAAAGATAAAGTATGTTTGATTTTAGCAGGATATAAACCTTTTCTTTATGAAATAATTTTTAAAAGAGTAAAAAAGTTTGCAAATGAGGATATAGAAGTTTGTATATTATCAAGTGGATTATATAGTGAAGAATTATCCTATATTGCAAAAGAAAATAATTGGTCTTATTTAAGCCAAAAAGAAAATAATGTGTCAAAAATACAAAATACGGCTATTAACCTATATAAAAATGCAAAATATATATACAAGCTAGATGAAGATATTTTTATAACTAAAAATTACTTTGAAACATTAATGAAAACTATGGAGGACTCTGAAAAAAATGGAGAATATCAAGTAGGTTTTGTTGCGCCTACTATTCCTATCAATGGTTTTGGAAATCTTGAGATATTAAAGAAATTCGGTTTAGTTGAGACATATACACAAATGTTTGAAAAACCTAAATATGCTGCTGGTAGAAATAGAATGATTGAAATTAATCCTGAAGTTGCTAAGTTCTTTTGGGGAAATAAAGATTTTTTACCAAATATAGATAAAATGAATGAAATTGTACAAAAAGATAGTTTAAGTTATATAGCTTGTCCTATAAGATTTAGTATTGGTGCAATAATGTTTAAAAGAACTTTTTGGGAAGAAATGAATATGTTTGACGTAACAAAAGGAAACGGAATGGGAAGAGATGAAGAACAGATTTGCAAATATTGTATGCTAAATTCTAAAGCTATTATAGTTTCAAAGAATTCCATAGTGGGACACTTAGGGTTTAAAAATCAAAACAAAGAGATGAAAAAATATTTTTTAAATAATAGAAAACTATTTGATATTAGTTTTTAATAAAGGAAAATAAAGAGAGGAGAATAAAATGGATAAAAAAAGTAGAGATATGAACTTTGAATTATTGAGAATAATCTCAATGATATTAATTATATCTTCACATTACATAATTCACAGTGGAATTTTAGATACTTTGAGTATCTTCACTTTTAACTACTTTTTTATTGATTTTATAAGAGCATTATCTAGAATTTCCGTTGGATTATATGTATTAATAACAGGTTATTATATGGTAAAATCAAAAATAAAAGTAAAAAAATTATTTAATACTTGGACTATAGTTTTATTTTATTCTTTAATAATGTGCTTAATATCCATTTTACTTAAAGAACATGTTGGCATTAAAGGAATAATTAAATCATTTATGCCTATTAGTAGTGGATTATATTGGTTTGCAACAGTATATGTAGCTTTATATACATTGGCACCATTTATAAATATATTGGTAAATAGAATTTCTAAAAATCAATATAAAATATTATTGATTATTTTATTTTTGTACTTAGTTATAGATAAAACAATATTTACAGGAAATAATTATATTGATGCTAGAAATGGTGAAAGCTTTATATGGTTTGTCTTTTTATATTTAGTAGCGGGGTATATTAGATTATATTTAAAAATGCAGTTTAATAAAAAACTATTAATAGGTATTACTATAATTATTCCTTTTGTTATAGTAATATTAAGGTTTTTATCAATAATATACTTTGATAAAAGTTTATTAAGCTTATTTAATTTTTCTAATATTTTAAATTTTACTTCTTTGATAAGTTTTTTCTTATATTTTAGAGAATTAAAAATAAAAAATGCAAAAATAAACAATATAATCGGAAAGATTGCTCCATTAACATTTGGTATATATCTAATCCATGATAATGCGTTTTTTAAATACTTTATATGGATAAAACTTTTTAAAGTTAGCGAATTTGCTAATAACCCATATTTATTTTTGCATTTTGTTTTTACTGTTTTAACAGTATTTGTTATTTGTGGAATAATAGAGCTAATAAGAACAAAAATATGGCAATTATTTGATAAAACAAAAATAGTAAAAAAAGTAAATAAAATGTTAGATCAAATAAATGAAAAATTTTGGAGTATAATGGAGGAAAAAAATGATAATTAATACTGTAACAGTTATAGGATCTAATGGAACATTAGGAACAGGAGTAGGAGCAATATTTGCATCTTTTGGTAATGCAAAAGTTTATATGGTTGCAAGGAATATGGAAAAAGCAAAAGATTCTATTGAAAAAGCAGCCTTATCGGTAAGAGCAAATGCAATTTGTGAGAATATGATACCCAAAACTTATGATGACCTAAGTTTTTGTATAAAGCAATCAGATTTAGTAATAGAAACTGTAATAGAAAGCTATGATACTAAAAAAATAATTCATACAGAAATTAATAAATACTTAAAGAATACTTCAATTACTTCAAGTGTAACTTCAGGTATTTCAATAAACAAATTAGCAAATTGTTATGATTTAGAAAAAAGAAAAAATTTTTTTGGAATACATTTCTTTAATCCGCCTTATAATTTACAATTATGTGAATTAATTGCTTCAAATTATTCAGATGAAAATATAGAAGACAGTTTAGAAAAATATTTAAGTGCAAAGCTATACAGAAAGGTAATAAGGACTAAAGATAAAGCAGGTTTTTTAGCTAATAGAATAGGTTTTCAATTTATAAACAAGGCTATGCAATATGCTGAAAAATATAGTGAACATGGAGGAATTGATTATATAGATAATATATTAGGTTGTTTTACTGGAAGAAATATGAATCCACTATGTACTGCTGATTTTGTTGGATTAGATATTCATAAAGCGATAGTAGATAATATTTATGAAAATACAAATGACATTGCTCATGAAACATTTAAATTGCCCAAATATATTAATGATTTAATAAATGATGGAATGATTGGAGATAAAGTAAATAAGGGATTATATTTAAAAGATGCAAATATGGTATATGATATTGATAAAAAAGAATATATCCAAAGGAAAGAATATAATATTAAATTTATAAACAAAGTAATAGAGCAATTAAGAGTTGGTGAATATAAGAATTCAATAAATGTGATAATGAAAGACAATTCTATAGAGGCAGAAATATGTAGAAAAATGTTAATTGATTATATTATATATTCATATGTAGCAAGTAAAGAAGTTGGGTATAATTTGATTGATGCAGATACCGCAATGGCTGAAGGTTTTAATTGGATTCCTCCATTTGCATTACTTGACCTTATAGGTAAAAAAGATTTTATAGAAAAATCTATAGAATATTATCCAAAATGTGAAAAAGAAATTAATGACTTAGTCGGAATAGACATTAAATCAAAATATAGATATGAAAAATTTTTAAAAGCAAAGAGGTAAGTTATGGAAAAAGTATATGTATTAGGTGGAGCACAAACTGATTTTGAAAGAAATTGGACAAAAGAAGGTAAAGGTGTTATAGCTTTATTAAAAGAAGTAATAGAAGAAGCTTTAAAAAATACAAATCTTACATTTGAAGAAATAAAAGATTTAAATAGAAAAAATAAAATAGCTATATTTATAGGCAATTTTTGTGCAGAATATTATATTAAACAAGGACATTTAGGACCACTATTAACAGAAGTAAATGAAGCTTTTTATGGTATACCATCAGCAAGGTATGAAGCGGCATGTGCCTCTGGTTCTGTAGCATTAGATGCTGCAATGACAAAAATAAGAGCAGGAGATTATGATTTATGTATAGTAGTTGGATTTGAATTGATGAAAACTGTAGATTCAAAGACATGTGGAGATTATTTAGGAATGGCTGCTTATTATGATAAAGAAGCTAAAGGTATAGAGTATCCATTTCCTAAGTTATTTGGAAAATTAGCAGACCAGATATACCAGAAATATAATTTAAATTTGGATAGATTTAAAAGAAATTTGGCACAAATTGCTTGTATTAATTATGATAATGCAAAAAATAATCCAAATGCACAAACTAGAAAATGGTTTATGGACAGCAGACAAGCAAATTATAGAGGAAATCTTACTAATGAGAAAATTGGAAATATGCTAGCAATATCTGATTGTTCTCAAGTAACTGATGGAGCAGCAGTAGTAATATTATCAAATGAAAAATATGCATTAAAAAGTGGAAAAAATAATAGTCCATTTGTTAAAGGATTTGGACATAGGGTAGCTCCTTTTTTATTTGAAAAGAAAATAGAGGAAAGCAAAAATAATAAATATATTTTACCTTGGACAAGACAAGCAATAATAGATGCATATAGAAGAGCAAATTTAACAGTTGATGATATAGATGTATTTGAAACACATGATTGTTTTACCTCAAGCGAGTATATGGCAATATCAGCATTTGGAATTACGGAGCCTGGAAAAGAATTTGAAGCGATAGAAAATGGAACTATAACAATGAAAGGGGCAAAGCCAATAAATCCAAGTGGAGGATTAATAGGTTGTGGACACCCAGTCGGTGCTTCAGGTGTTAGAATGATGTTAGATTTATATAAGCAGGTTGAAAATAAGGCAGGAGATTATCAGGTAAAAAATGTTAATAATGCATTGATGTTAAATATTGGTGGCTCAGCAACTACTAATTATGCTTTCATTATTGGAAAATAAAAATAATTTTTAATATTTGATAAATAGAAAAGGGAGTTATGTTATGAAGTATGATTATTTAATTGTTGGATCTGGATTGTTTGGTTCTATATTTGCATATGAAGCAAATAAAAGAGGAAAGAAATGTTTAGTTGTAGAAAAACGTTCACATATTGGAGGAAACATTTACACAGAAAATATAGATGATATAAATGTTCATAAATATGGTGCACATATATTCCATACAAGTAATAAAAAAGTATGGGAATATATAAATCAATTTGCAGAATTTAATAGGTATACAAATTCTCCTGTAGCTAGATATAAAGATGAATTATATAATATGCCTTTTAATATGAATACATTTAATAAGTTATGGGGAGTTATTACTCCAGATGAAGCAAAAGCTAAAATAGAAGAAGAAAAGAAAGAGGCAGGAATTACTGAGCCTAAGAACTTAGAAGAACAAGCTATTAGTTTAGTTGGAAAAACAATTTATGAAAAGCTTGTAAAAGGATATACAGAAAAGCAATGGGGACAAAAGGCAACAGAATTACCATCTTTTATAATAAAAAGGTTACCTGTTAGGTTTATTTATGATAATAATTATTTTAATGATGATTATCAAGGTATTGCAATAGGTGGATACACACAAATTATAGAAAAAATGTTAAAAGGAATAGAAGTTAGATTAAATACTGATTTTCTAGAGCATAGAGAAGAATTAGAAAATATTGCAGACAAAATTATTTATACTGGTCAAATAGATAAATACTATAACTATTGCTTTGGTGAGTTAGAATATAGAAGTTTAAGATTTGAAACAGAAGAATTAGATAAGGATAATTATCAAGGAAATTCAGTTGTAAACTATACTGAATATGAAGTTCCATATACAAGAATAATAGAACATAAACATTTTGAAAAAATAAAAAATAATGAAAAAACTATTATTACAAGAGAATATCCAGATAAATGGGACAAGACTAAAGAACCATATTATCCAATAAACAATGATAAAAACAATCAATTGTATGCAAAATATAAAGAATTAGCAGATAAAGATAATAAAGTAATATTTGGTGGAAGACTAGGACAATATAAATATTATGATATGGATAAGGTAATAGATGAAGTATTAAAAGTAATAGAAAACATTAAAAATAATTAGGTAAAGATTGAAAAAATATTCTAATCAGTAATAAAAAATAGGTCTTGGATATAGGAATATTAATAGTTTAATTACAATAAAAAATGACAATATGAATAAAATAAATTTCATATTTACAAAATAGATATAAAACAGTATAATTATAACAGCATTTAAATAAAAAAGAGGTAAAAATGAAAATACTGCTTGTAAATAAATTTCACTATTTAAAAGGTGGTAGTGAAAAGTATTATTTTGATTTAGCTAAATTATTACAAGAGCATGGTCATGAAGTGGCATTCTTTTCCATGCAAGATGAAAAAAATATTAAAACAAATTGCAAAGAATATTTTGTTGAAAACTCTGATATGAATAGCAAAAATCCTTTGAAAGCCTTTGATATAATTTATTCAAGAAAAAATAAAAAAGTAATGGAGAAAGCTTTAGATGACTTTAAACCTAATATAGTTCATTTAAATAATTTTCAAAGACAACTCTCTGCATCAATAATAAAACCTATAAAGAAAAGAAACATACCAATAGTTTTTACAGCTCATGATTTACAAGCTATATGTCCTGCTATTGTAATGCTAGACAATGAAAAAAATATATGTGAAAAATGTTTAAAAGGAAAATACGTAAATTGTATAAAAGGCAAATGTGTTAAAAATTCTGGATTAAAAAGTATTTTAGGAGCAGTAGAAGGAAAGTATTATAGATGGAAAAAGATTTATTCTAGAAAAATAGATAAAATAATTGCACCAAGTGAATATTTCAAGAGTATGCTAATTAAAGATGGAATTTCAACAGAAAAAATTGAAATGATACATAACTTTATAGATACTGATATATATAATTTGAAAGTCGAAGATGAAGGATATGCATTTTTCTATGGAAGATTGTCAAAGGAAAAAGGAATTTTTAACTTAATCAAAGCAATGAAAAAAATAAATAATAAGAAACTACTTATTGCAGGGGATGGACCTGATAAGGACGAAATAGAAGAATTTATAAAGGAGAATAATCTGCAAGGAAGAATAAGATTACTCGGCTATTTAAATTCAAATCAGATAAAAGAATATGTAAGTAAATCAAGGGTTGTTATAGTACCTTCGATTTGTAGGGAAAACTGTCCATATTCTATACTCGAAACATTAGCAATGGGAAGACCTATTATAGGTAGCAATCTTGGAGGAATTCCAGAACTAGTAATAAATAATGAATGTGGATATATATATGATAATGCAAAAGAGTTAACTGAAAAACTAGAAAAAATATTAAATGACGAATCGATTGCAAAAAAGATGGGAGAGAACTCTAGGAAAATAGCAATCGAGAAATTTTCAAAGGATGCTTATTATACTAAAATAATAAATGTGTATGAAAACATAAAAAATAAAGAAGGAAAAAATAAGAAATTTTATGAAGAATGATAAAAAAAGAATTGTATGGATTGACTATCTCAAAGTATTTGCCTGCATATTAGTAGTTATTGGACACTTGATTCAGTCATTACAAAAAAGTAGCATAGACAATTATGATAACATTACTAGTTTTATTAATTGGTTTATATATTTATTCCATATGCCACTCTTTTTTGCAGTTAGTGGGTATTTATATGAAATGAATAAGAAACAATTTTCATGGAAACAATATAAAAATTTTGTTATAAAAAAAATAATTAATTTAGGTGTTCCATATATAGTCTTTTATTTGTTATATGTAATCATTAATATTATATTTGCAAGTAGTGTAAACACTCCAAAGGGAATAGAAGAAATAATAGGAATAATAAACAATCCAATGCCACCATATTGGTTTTTATATGCTTTACTTTCAATATTTATTTTTATACCTTTATTGGAGAAAACTTTAAAAGAAAATAAAAAGATAATTTTTATAGTATTAATTGCATTAAAAATTATATCAATTTTTATAAATACAAAAATATATTTGATAGATTCTTTTTTGAAAAATGCTATTTTCTTTTATTTAGGATGTATAATAAATAATACAAAGGTTACTTTAACATTTGAAAACATTAAGAGCAGATTAAAAAATATTGTGCTAGCTTTAATGTATGTATTAGTTGCAATTATTTACTATATATATTACAATACAATAAGTTATTATATAGGAGCATTAATAAATATAGCATTTGCTATATTAGGAACGTTAATTTGTATACATATTTTTATATATGTTAAAAATTGTAATATATTTGATTATATAAAAGAATACACTTTTCAAATATACCTATTGCATACAATTTTTGCAGCAGGATTTAGAATTATTTTATTAAAGGTAGGGATAAACAATTATTGGATTCATTTTATAATTGGATTTTTTGCAAGCATAGAGATTCCAATAATTATCGCTAAGATATGTAAGAAAACAAAATATTTTAACTTTTTCTTTTATCCATTAAAAACAATTGAAAAAATAAAAGAAAAAAATAATTATAAAGGAGTACAAAAAAATGTCAAATAAAAAATTAAACGGAACAGTTATAGTTACATATAGATGTAACGCAAGATGTAATATGTGCAGTAGATTTAAAAGACCTTCTAAACCAGAAGAAGAAATAAGTCTAGAAACAATAAAAAAATTACCTCAAATGTATTTTACTAATATTACAGGTGGAGAACCTTTTATAAGAGAAGATTTAAAAGATATAGTTAGAGAATTATATAAAAAATCAGATAGAATTGTTATCTCTACAAATGGATTTTTTACAGATAGAATAATAGACTTATGCAAAGAATTTCCTAATGTGGGAATTAGAATATCAATTGAAGGATTAGAAGAAACAAATAACAAAATTAGAGGGTTACAAGATGGATTTAATAGAGGATATTCAACTCTTAAAAAATTAGTAGAGATGAAGCATCCTGATGTTGGATTTGGTATGACTGTACAAGATGCAAATGCTAAAGATTTAGTACCTTTATACAAACTTTCTGATGAACTAAACATGGAATTTGCAACAGCATCACTTCATAATTCATTTTATTTTGTAGAAAATAAAAATATAATTCATGATAGATTAATGGTTGCAAGTGAGTTTGAAAAATTAATTAATGAATTATTAAATTCAAATCAAGCTAAAAAATGGTTTAGAGCATATTTTAACCATGGTTTAATTAATTATATATTTGGACAAAAAAGATTACTTCCATGTGATATGGCATTTGATACATTCTTTATAGATCCATATGGAGATGTAATGCCATGTAATGGAACAAAAGAAAAGGAAGTAATGGGTAATCTAAATGAACAAACGTGGGACGAGTTATGGAATAGTGAGCAAGCAGAAAAAGTAAGAAATAAAGTAAGACATTGTGATAGACAATGTTGGATGATAGGCTCAGTATCGCCTGCAATGCATAAATACATATGGAAACCAGCTTGGTGGGTTATAAGACATAAGTTCTTCAGATTTTTCAAAAAACAGAAATATTCAATGTTTGAAAACAAAATAGTAAGAGATTATAAAGAAGGAAAAGTTACTAAGGAAGAATTGGACAAGTGCTCAACTTGTGATTTATCTTGCCCTGTTAATGATGGACTTTCAGACGCTTCAAGAGAAATACTTAAAGATATGACAGGTGAAGAATTTGTTAATCAAGAAATAAAGAAGCAAATGGAGAAAAATATTTGAAAAAGAAAAGGATAAAATTATGGAAAAAAATAATTTAATAAGTATTATTACTCCAACATATAACAGAGGAAGTACTATTTCTAGAGTTTTCAAAAGCTTAAAAAATCAAACTTATAAAAACTTTGAGTGGATTATAATAGATGATGGTTCTGAAGACAATACTAAAGAAGTGATTTATGAATTTAAGAAACAAGCGACTTTCCCAATTATTTATGTTTATCAAAAAAATCAAGGAAAACATATCGCTACAAACAAAGCTTTGAATTTGTGCAATGGAGAATATTGTACAGTGATTGATTCAGACGATGAAATTAGAAATAGTAGTTTAGAAATATTAATAAATGAATGGAATAGTATACCAAAAGAGGATATAAAGAAATATAAAAGTGTTATTGCACGTTGTTATAATCCAAGAACAGGAAAGACTATCGGAAAGCCTATGAAGAGCAAAAAAATGGATTGTTCTTCGCTTGATGCAAAATATAAATATAAGATGAACTATGAAAAATGGGGGTTATCAAGAACAGAAGTAGAAAAAGAATTTCTATCACCAAGTACAGAAGGACATTTTTTTCCAGAGGCAATAATTCAAGATTTACAAGCAAGAAAATATATTATAAGGTATATAGATATACCTTTGAGGGGATACTATAAAGATACTACAAATGCTTTAACTAAAAATAAAATTAACAAAGAAAATATATATTTATGGGCACATAATATTAACAATAATATGGATTATTTTTTCTATGACATTCCACGATTTTTGAAATCTTTTGTAGGAGTTTCAATGTGTGGATTTGCTAATAAAATGAAATTGAGAGATATTTTAAAAATAGGAAAAAAATTTTACACAAAGATAGGAATAATAATGTTTCTTCCGATAGGATTTGTTATTTATTTATATAAAAGAAGAAAATAAATATTATTATAATGGAGAAAAAATGAAGATAGCGATGATTGGTCATAAACGTATACCATCTAGAGAGGGCGGAGTAGAAATAGTAGTAGAGGAATTAGCTACAAGGCTCGTAAAAGACGGATACCAAGTAGACGTATATAACAGAAAAGGAAAAAATGTTCAAGACAAAACTGTTGATAAAGAAAATAACAACTTGAAAGAATATAAAGGAGTAAAAATAATAACTATTCCAACAATTAATAAAAAAGGATTAGATGCACTAGTATATAGTATTTTAGCTACGATTAGAGCTTTATTTGGACATTATGATGTAATACATTATCATGCAGAAGGGTCATGTGCAATGTTATGGCTTCCACATTTGTTTGGAATACGTACTGTGGCTACAATTCATGGATTAGATTGGCAGAGATCTAAATGGGGAGGAATTGCTTCAAAGTATATTAAATTTGGAGAAAAAATTGCTTCAAAATATGCAGATGAAATAATAGTATTATCAAAAAGTGTCCAAAAATATTTTAAAGATACATATAACAGAGATACGAATTTTATTCCAAATGGAGTAAATAAACCAACTATAAGAGAACCAGAAATTATTAAGAAAAAATATAATTTAGATAAAAATAGTTATATATTATTTTTAGCAAGAATTGTTCCAGAAAAAGGTTTGCATTATTTAATAGAAGCATATAAACAAATATACACAGATAAAAAATTAGTTATAGCTGGTGGAGCTAGTCATACGAACAACTATTTAAAAAAAATAAAAGAAATGGTAAAAGATAATTCTAATATTATTATGACAGGTTTTGTACAAGGAAAAGAACTTGAAGAATTATATAGTAATTGTTATTTATATTGTCTACCTAGCGATGTAGAGGGAATGCCACTTTCTCTATTGGAAGCAATGAGCTATGGTTGTACATGCTTAGTAAGCGATATAAAAGAAAATATACAAGTTACAGGAAAATATGCAATTATATTTAAAAAATCAGATATTAATGATTTAACTAAAAAAATGAAAAAAATTGGTGAAATGCATAGATTAGATAAAAAAGAGATATCAGAATTTATATTAAAAAAATATAATTGGGATGATGTAGTTAAAAGGACTATAATTTTATATAAAAGAACAAAAAGAGGTAAAGATGTCAGAAAAAAATAAGAGTAAAATAATAGCATATATATATATATTGTTGCTGTATTTATTAATTTTTCAAAATTTTTTACAGTCTTTTATTGAAGTCTTTCAATATTTAGACGAAGCAATAGCTTTATTAGGGCTCTTTGTTTTGATTTATGATATTATAAGAAAAAAAGGAAAAGTTAGTAGAAGTTTTTTTATTATTTTAGTATGTTTACTTCTTATATTTATTATTGGTTTTTACGCGGTGGTTACTAATAAATATCAAACAATAAATTACGCATTAATTGATGCATTTTTACTTTTTAAATTTTTCTTTGTTTATTTTCTTAGTTGCATAATGACAAAAAAAAATAATATATTGGCATTTTCAAAAGTTATATATTTTCACTTAAAAATTATATTAATAATACTTACAATATTTACTATTGCAAATTATATTTTTAAAATCTATCCTTTTGGAGAAAGATATGGAATAATGGTAAATAAACTTTTTTTTGAGCATCCTACATACTTAGCGGGAGCTTGTATAGCATTATTAGTTAATTTCATAACTTTTTCGGACAAGATAAGTAACAAGTATATAATTTTAACTTTATTAATTTTAATAAGTACTTTAAGGGTAAAAGCTATTGGTGGGGCTTTAGCAATATTAATGATAGCAATATATGTAAATCAAACCAATAAAAAACTGTCGATTATAAAATTATCTATCATAGGTATTTTGATAATAATTATTGCATATCCACAATTTGAATATTATTTTCTGGATATCGAAGGTTCAGCAAGGAGAGTCTTAACAGAAACGTCAGTAGAAATCGCTAATGATAATTTTCCTATAGGAACGGGATTTGGAACATTTGCTAATTTTGTATCTGGAGAAAACTATTCGCCTGTTTATGAACTATATGGAATTTCAAATGTACAAGGTTTGGAAGAGGGAAAGGCTAATTTTTTAAGTGATACATTTTGGCCAATGATTATTGGACAGTTTGGATATTTGGGAACTATTTTATATTTAACGTGTTTAATTACAATTTTTATAAAAATACAAAAAGATTGTAAAATAGAGCAGAAAAAAATATATATAGCCAAATTTTCCGCTTTAATATATTTATTAATTGCTAGTAGTGCAGAACCATCATTTGTTAATCCAATAGCAATACCTTTAGCTTTGATATTGGGAATGCAAAGTGAAATAAAAAAAGGAGTAAAGAAAAAAGATGAAAAGTAAAAAAGTAATAATAATAATACCTTATTTATCTGGAGGAGGAGCAGAAAGAGCGGCAATTAACTTGGCTGAAAATATAAAAGAAGATTATGATTTAAGTTTTGTTTTATTTGATGCCAAAAAAAATTCATATGATTTTGATAAAAATTTAAATGTAATTAATTTAGACATAAAAGCTTCTAATAATTTATTTGGAAAAATTATTAACACATTAAAAAAGTATTATAAAGTAAAAAAAATAAAAAATAAATTAAATGTGGATATTTCAATTAGTTTTTTAAGAGAACCCAATTTTATAAATGTAATTACTAAAATAAAAAATGAAAAAACTATTATATCTATTAGAAATAAGATGTCAGAATTAGATAATAATATATTAAAGAAAATAATGACAA
>CALXWV010000022.1 GCA_944392515.1 uncultured Clostridia bacterium | reverse complement strand
TTGGATGATTTTCATATTGTTTATAGACAACAAAAAAATCAACCAGATTTTATTTTCTGATTGATTTTGTATCAATTTCTGTTCTATAAAAGTTCGAACAGAAACGTCATTGGTGCGCCTGGAGGGATTCGAACCCCCGATCTCAAAGTTCGTAGCCTTGCATTCTATCCAGCTAAACTACAGGCGCATAACATAATATATTATACATACAAAATAATAAAAAATCAAGCATTATTTACTATTTTATAACTATACCAAGTAATTTAGATAAATCTAAGGCTTGCTCAGTATTTACAATTAAACCATTTAATTTATCTTTATCTACTACAATTCCAGAAATATCATTAGTTGTAAAATCAAGACCTCTTAAATTAACATTTATAAATGAAGAAAGAACCATTGAAGAATTTTTTATACTAAAATGAGAAATTTTGCAATTATCAAAATTTGTATTTCTTACAGAAGAACTATTTACTGAAAAATCTTTAAAATTAGAGTTATTAAAATTAGCATAATCTAATATACAATTTTGAAAAGTACTAGATAAAAAATTAGAATCAATAAGAGAGCAACCCAGTAATTTGCAATTTTTAAAATTTACTTTAACAAAAGAAGCACTATCAAATACACAATTAGATAAATCGGTATTTTCAAAATTGCAGTTTGTAAAAGAAAATAAATCTAAATTACTCATAACAAAAGAAGAATTATTAAAGGTACAGTTTTTAAACTCTATTTCATTAGAATTATCAATAATTCCACTTATAGAGTCAAAAGTACAATTTTTAATATCTTCTTCATTTTTTATTTTATTATTTATATAATTAATATCTAAATTATCCATATAAAAATTATAATCATAAATAATAAAAAATACAATATAAAAATGATAGCATAATATAAATAACAATCAAATTAAATTAATACTTTTAGCATTTAATAATGTTATTTTTCTACCATTTATATCAATGAAGTGTTCTTCTTTCAAACTTTTAAGCTCTCTAAACATAGCTGACCTATTAACCGCAAGATAATCAGCAAGATCCTTAAAAGAAAAAGGTAAAGTAAAATAATTTAATCTAGTTTTACTATATTCAATATCAAAATATTCTAGAAGTTTATCACGAATTTGTTTTTTTTCTAAAATTTTAACTCTCTCATTAGTTTCCTTATACATAGTATTTATAATATCAAAAAGATTACTAAAAAAAATATTGAAATATTTATATTTTAAATTATTAGCATCCATGATCCTTTTATAATCAATAACTAAAACTTCTGTAAATTCTTTTGCAATAATATGTATATTTTCACTATTAGTAGCAGAAATATTAGTACCAAATACACTATTTTTATAAAGATTTTCAACAAGAATTTCATTACCATTATAATCACTATCTATAATCTTAGCAGAACCTTCTAGAATAATAGCCAAGATATTTTCACTTTTAATAGTAGGTAAAATTTCTTTATTTTTTTGAAATGAGTATTTATGGACTCCTAATAAATCATATAATTTATTTATTTGCGAATTTGATAAATTGTTAAATGGACTTTTCATAACAAATATCTCCTATTAACATAAAGAAAAATAGTAATATTATTTTTATTGATATTTAGTAATAAAATAAAAAAATAATAAAAATAAATAAAAAATATGTCAAAAAATATATAAAAAATTAACCTTGAGATATAAAGCAAAAATGAATAATATACATAATAGCTAACCTTAAAAATTATTTTTATTTTATAAAATTAATAGTAAAAAAGACTAAAATATCAACAAAAATAATAAATTTATAAATTTATAAAAGTATAATATCACAAAAATAGAAAAGTTGCAAATGCGACTTTTTTATTTCTAGCTTTATTGATATAAAATGTATATCAATAAAATATGAAAGAGGGGGCAATAATCAAATGAAAATAGTAAAAAGAGATGGACATATAGTAGATTACGATCCAGAAAAAATAAGAATAGCAATAGGCAAAGCAAATAATGAAGTAAAGGGAAAAGACAAAGTTTCAAAAGAACAAATTGAAGAAATAATTAAATACATAGAAGAACTAAATAAAAAAAGAATTTTAGTTGAAGATATTCAAGACATAATTGAAGAAAAATTAATGGCTCTAGGAAAATATACTCTAGCTAAAAAATATATTACATATAGATATACTAGAGAATTAGTAAGAAAGGCTAATACAACAGATAAATCAATAAAAGAATTAATTGAAGGTGAAAACGAATACTGGAATAGTGAAAACTCTAATAAAAATGCAGAAGTAGTAACAACACAAAGAGATTATTTAGCAGGAATAACAAGTACAGATATAACAAGAAGATTTTTGCTTCCTGAAGATATAGTAGAAGCTCATGACAAAGGAATAATACATTTCCATGATGCAGATTACTTTGCACAAAATGCACTTCATAATTGTGAATTAATTAACTTAGATGATATGCTTCAAAATGGAACAGTAATAAATGGAGTTATGATAGAAAAACCACACAGATTTATTACTGCTGCAACAATTGCAACACAAATAATTCTAGCTGTTACATCTTCAAGCTATGGTGGAGCAACAGTTTCATTAACACACTTAGCACCATTTGTAAGATTAAGTTATGAAAAATATTTGAAAAAATATCAAGAAAGAAACTTAAGCGAAGAAGAATGCAAGAAATTTGCAATGCAAGATACGAAAAAAGAAGTTGAAGACGGAGTTCAAACATTCAATTATCAAGTAAATTCAATGACAAATACAAATGGACAAGCACCATTCTTATCAGTATGCATGTATTTAGGTGAAACTGATGAATATAAAGATGAACTAGCAATGGTAATAGAAGAATTCTTAAAACAAAGAATACTTGGATTTAAAAATGAAAAAGGTGTATATATAACACCAGCATTCCCAAAACTTCTTTATGTATTAGAAGAAGATAATATTCGTGAAGGCACCAAATATTGGTATTTAACAAAATTAGCTGCTGAATGTACAGCTAAAAGAATGGTTCCAGACTACATTTCAGAAAAAGTAATGAAAAAATTAAAAATAAATGAACTTGGTAATGGTGATTGTTATCCATGTATGGGATGTAGATCTTTCTTAACACCAGATAGAACGATGAGTCTAGGTAATATTGCTAATGCAGGAAACTATGTAAAAGGTAAAGGAAAATATTATGGAAGATTCAATCAAGGTGTTGTAACAATTAACCTACCAGATGTTGCTTTGTCTGCTGATGGAGATATGGATAAATTCTGGAAAATATTTGATGAAAGACTTGAATTATGCCACAGAGCACTTCAAATCAGACATAAGAGATTAAGCAATGCAACAAGTGATGTAGCACCAATTCTTTGGCAACATGGAGCTTTAGCTAGATTAAAGAAAGGTGAATCAATTCATGAATTATTACATCATGGATATTCAACAATATCTTTAGGATATGCAGGACTTTATGAATGTGTTAAAGTTATGACAGGTCATTCTCATACAGATAATGGTGAAGGAAAAGAATTTGCATTAAAAGTAATGCAACACTTAAATGATGCATGTGCAAAATGGAAAGCTGAAGAAGATATAGACTACTCAGTTTATGGTTCTCCTATTGAATCAACAACATATAAATTTGCAAAATGCTTAAAAGCTAGATTTGGAACAATTAAAGGAATAACAGATAGAGGTTATGTAACAAATTCATACCATGTTCCAGTATTCGAAGAAATAGATGCATTCTCTAAATTAAAATTAGAAAGTGAATTCCAAATGTTAAGCCCAGGTGGAGCAATTTCATATATTGAAACACCAAACTTACAAAATAATATAGAAGCTGTTTTGGAAGTAATACAATTTATCTATGATAACATTATGTATGCAGAATTAAATACAAAATCAGATTATTGCCAAAAATGTGGATACACAGGAGAAATACTAATAGATGATAATCTAGAATGGTATTGCCCAAACTGTGGAAACAGAGATCATAACACATTAAATGTTGCAAGACGTACATGTGGATATATAGGAACAAACTTCTGGAATAAAGGAAGAACACAAGAAATAAAAGAAAGAGTATTACACTTAGATAATAAAAATGCCTAAAAGACATTAAATACAATAATTAAAAGGGGCGAAAATAGATGAGATACAATTTAATTAGAAAAATGGATATTTCAAATGGACCTGGAGTTAGAGTATCAATATTTATGCAAGGTTGCAGTTTTCATTGTAAAAATTGTTTCAATCAAGAGACTTGGGACTTTGAAGGCGGACAAGAGTTTACAGATGATACAATAAATAAAGTATTAGAATTATGTAATAAACCAGAAGTAAAAGGCTTATCTATATTAGGTGGGGAGCCAATGCACCCTACCAATATAGAAGGCACAACAAAACTTGCAAAAGCATTTAAAGAAAAGTATCCAGAAAAAACAATTTGGACATGGACAGGATTTAAATATGAAGATATAAAAGACAAAGATGTTTTCAATTATATTGATGTACTTGTTGATGGACAATACAAAGATGAATTACATGACCCAACATTAAAATGGAAAGGTTCATCTAATCAAAGAGTAATAGATATTAAAGAAAGCAAAAAAGAAAATAAAATTTGTCTAGTTTAAAAATAAAAATACTTTATACTTTTTAGTATAGAGTATTTTTTATTTATATGCTATAATAAAAAAAAACAAGAGAGGAGGATATGATGTATTTTAATAAATACATCATAAATAATTAGTATGGAAAGTTTTCAAGTATTAAATAATAATATATCTTTTAGTGATGATATAAAAAAGTTAGTAAATTTGCATAGAAAAGAACAGGATAGTTATAATGAGTATAACTTAAGATATATATCAATGAGCAAATCTGTAAACGATATAAATGAACTCATAGATTATATTAATGATTTAATGGAATTTATGAAATATGAGTTTAACTACTCTGCAAATAAAATATTAGACATTTTCGCTGATTATAATATATTTGATAAAAAAATGGAAGACATTATTATTCAATGTACTTCTATTACTGAATTTTCAAGGCATTTAGAGTATTATACAAGTGAAATTAATAAATTAATTAATAAAATTAATAATTATATTAGAGAGGTAGCAAATGAAGCGGCAAATGATGTAGAAGGTGCATATATTAATATAATATCAAATAGTGTTTGGTCACTAACTGTTGCAGATATAATGAATGCTAAAGAGGAAAGAAGAGTAGAAAAAGAGAGAAAAAAAAGATACAACTGGATGGTGAAAATGCAAACAAGAGATTATTACGCAACATTAAATAAAGGTTCTAAAAACTTACAAGAAGAAATTTACAAAAAGATGTACAAATATGGTGTACAAGCGATAAAAGAGATGTATCATTATTGTATTGTAACATTAATAAATAATAACTGCTTAGCAGAAGAAGTTCAAGAGTATATGCAGGAAGAAAAATCAAAAGTAATATTAAGTAATTTAGAAAGAACTAATGATGAAGAAATAAAGAAACAACAATTAGTACAATCTTTAAAATACTCACCATTCTTAAAAGAAGTACATGCATGTATTATAGAATATATTAATGAGAATGAGATTATTGAATATATTAAACTAATTAATTTACTTAATATAAAGAAAGATATTATTGAGATATGTACTATGAAGTGCAAAGAACTAAAAAATGATGAAGATAAATATGTAAAAATTATTAACAAAATAGATTCTCAGTATATTAATAGTTTACATTTAGACGGACCAAAAATATGCGATTATACTATAGAAGAATATGATTTGAATTTGGAAACCTCAGAATTTAAAAAGCTATTTAATATGAGTATAGATAAAGTATATGATATTCTTATAGAGGCATCAAAAAAAATAGGCAAAATAAATGAAGCAACTAATAATTTAGATAAAATAATTATAAATTGTCCTATAAAATTATCTTTAAAAGAAATAATAAAAGAGTCTGAAATAAAGATATTATTAAAAAGACGAAATGCTAATCAGACAATAGCTTACATTTCAGGAACTAGCCAAGATAAAAATGAATCAGCATTAAAATATGAGTATTTATTATTAAATGAGATATACAATTTATTAGATAATAATTATTCGAAACAAAGTGTGTGTGATAGATTAACTGAAACTTCCATAAAACATAGTAAGATAAATATAATTCTGCTAATAAAAAGAATATTTTGGGTAATGTTTATTAGTTTCAATTTATTAGTTATTTTAGGATTGTTATTTGGAGGAAATTTAGAGGGAGAAATTATTGGAGGATTATTTGTTTTTGATATATTAATTTTAATAGCTTATTTCATAGTATATAAAGTAATAAAAGCAATAGTAAACTATATTAGAAAGAAAAAAATATAACATTTTGGTTTAATATTAATAAGATTGTCGATAATACGAATTTTAAATCAACTTATGAAATAAATAATTTAATAGAATTAAAAAAATTTTATAAAGGAGAAATTATAATTGGATGAAATAGTTTTTGTAACTCATAATAAAGGGAAAATAGCTTCTGCTAGAAAACAATTAAAAGAAGTAAACTTTAAAGTATTTGAATATGAATTAGATGAACCAAGAAGTGATGATATAAAATACATATCAAAATATAAGGTAATGGAAGCATATAGGTTGGTAAATAAACCTTGCATATCAATGGATACAGGATTTTGGATAGATGAACTAGAAGGCTTTCCAAAAGCATTTGTAAATTTTGCATTAGATACAATAGGAATAAAAGGAATACTAAAATTAATGGAAGGGAAAGAAAATAGAAATTGCAAATTTACTGAATGTCTATCTTATTATGATGGAAATAAATTACATCAATTTATGGGAAAACATGAAGGAACACTAGCTAATAAAATATTAGGTAATGACTCTTCAAAAAAATGGTCAGACTTATGGTATATATATAAGCCTTATGGTTATGATAAAACTTTAGCACAAATGTCAGATGAGGAAAGAGATAATAGGATAAAGTATAAATCAATTGACTCTTTAGAAGAGTTTGCAAAATGGTATAAAAATAAAGGAAAATGAGGTGATAGATTATGCAAAATCCGATGAAATATGGAAAGGCTAAAGGAATAGTACTAGTACAAAAATATTTACCTAGAATTAATCCTTTTAAAAGAATAGATATTATCAGCACAACAGAAGAATGGAATGCTGTCAAGGATAAGTATGGAAAGTTTGTAGCATCTAGAGTGGATATGCCAATAGGCGAAGCAAAAAAGAATGTGGTAAAAGGTACAAGTGGACTTCCAGAAAGCATACCTAGCTTGATAGAAAAAGTAAATGAACAAAGTAGCAAAGGCGTTGTTTTAGTTATGGAAACAAAAAAACAGGAGATACCTAGATACGAATATGATGGGGGTTTTAATATTTCATTTAATACAGGAGAAAATGTTATTATTGAGATTGTAGGAAAAGGTTTTGATGGACATGAACTAACACAAGGATTAGCAGTGCATGAGAGACATCAAATACCTTGGGATGAAGTTCTATTTATGAGAGATAGAAAGGATTTATTAAAAAGTAGAACTGTAGCAAAATTTTGTGTTATGCCAGAAAATTATATAAAACAGAGAAATGAAAGAATAAAATTTTTAAGAGAAGTATGTCATTATGATATTGATAAAATAGAAAAAAATATTCCAAAGAAATATCAATTGGTTGATAATAATATTATTAGAAGCATATTGAATAATGTTATTTTTGAACTTATGCAAAAGCAAGAAATGCTTAGACAAGATGGATTAAAGAGATTTGGAATACAGGGAAACTTAATAGAGGGCAGAGTAGAACCATGGGAAATTTTTAGAGCAGAAAGATGGATTACAAAAGATGTTGATATGGAAAGGTAGAAAAACTATGGATTATATTAGATTACCATTAGAAGGTACTAAAAATACTAGGGATTTAGGTGGATATCCTACAAAAGATGGAAAAGTAACAAAGTTTCATATGTTTGTAAGAAGTGATAATCTTATTAATATTACGGCTAAGGATAACGAATTTTTAAAAGATTATGGAATTGGAGAAATAATAGACTTTAGGGGAAATACTAATATTCAATCTACTTTTATAAGCGATGATAATATAAATAAGAAATATTTTAAATTTCATTATATCCCTTTATCTAATAAAGAATTTTAAAATTACGTAAATGAAAGTAAAGAAAAAGAAAACTTTAATCATGGGATTGGATATATATATATCCTAAAAAATAAAACAAAAATTAGAGATATATTTAAAATATTTGCTGAGGCAAGAAAAGGAGTATTATTTCATTGTTCAGCAGGTAAAGATAGAACAGGAATTATATCTTCCATACTTCTAGGAATTTGTAATGTGGATATTAAAGATATCATAGCTAATTATGAAGTTAGTAATACATATAATACTTATCCAGAGGAAAGTGCAGATATTTTGCAAAAATCTTTACCAGAATTTATTAAAACATTTATAGATAATTTATTAAAAAAATATAGCTCATTTGAAAATTATATTTTGAGTTGTGATATAAAAAAAGAAGAGATAGAAAAGATAAAGAATAAATTTTTAGACAATTATTAGTATGAAAATATTTAACAAATAAGTTATTTATAAAATCTTAAATAAAAAACTTACAAGTGAGGTAATTAAGTGAATTTAAAGAATATATTTAATCGATTAAAAAATAGGATAAAATTAGGTAAAAAACAAAAATTATTAGAGTCACCTAAAATGCAAGAAGATGATATATTACATAATTCTAAAATAGAAAATATTATAAACAATATGCCTCAAGGGCTATCAAAAATTGAAAAAGCATATTATATTTATCTAGAACTTGGAAAAAGACTTAATGAAAATCCAGAATTTGTTTTTAATAATAGAGAATATAAAGAAGAACATTATAATGATCCAACAAATGAAAAATATGAAGGAGTTTGTAAGTCAATATCAGAGCTATATGTTAAAATATTAACAGATAAAAGAATTGGAATTGAAGCAGAAACTGTTAAGAAAAATGCGGAAAGTTCACTAAGTCATGTAGATACTATACTAAAGATAGAAGGAAAGACATATATATCTAATCTAATAGCAGACTTAAGCAGAATCAAAACTTCAAGAAGAACAAATTGGTTTTGCTTTGATTTATCCAGTCCAACTGGGAAAAGAGCTTTGGATATAGATAGAGCAGATTATTTGCATAGATTAGAACAAAAATATGGAAAAATAGATAGTCTATCTAGAGAAGAAGCAGAAAACTTAGATAAAAAATTTGGATATAGCTTTTTTATTCCTAAGATTCAAGAAAGTAATGAAAGAGGTATTTATACAGAAGATACAATACAAAGGTTAAAAGAAGAATTAGACAACCCGGAGTTATTTAAAAAATATGTATTACATGATAAGGATGTAGCAAAAAAAGATTATTTAAAATATAAAATGGATTTTATTTTTGAAAATATACATAGTATAACAGAATATAATTCAAATCCAAGATATCTAGAAAATATAAGATATTATATATATGTGATAAATAAACTTTTTTCAAAAGAAGAACGAGATAGAATTACTGCATATGCAGCTACAGTAAACAATGATTTTTCAAATATAATATCTATAATAAAGGTAAAAGGAATGGATACAGATGATTCAAAGGAAAACTTTTATTATGTATATTCTAATTCTGATAAAAAATATGTAAGAAAAGAAGCAAAAGAGGTAAAAGAATATATCAATGGATTTAATAAAGATTCTTTAAAAATTATAGGAACATTTGATAAGTATAGTCCAAGGGACATTAATGAATTAGAATTATAATAAAAATATAATATAGGAGGAAAATAAAAATGGAATATTCAAATGATAATAGAGCAAATATTGGAAATTTAAAAAAAGAAATAATAGATGGAGGAGCTTTTTATGAATTTGTAAGATTTGTAAAAGAAAATGAAAATAAAGATAAACTAGCATTATGTTTTAGAGGAAATGGTAATCCTAAAAGTGTAATAATATATTTTAATAATCATATAATATGGAAACTTTATATAAATAAAAATAATAAACCATGTGTAAGTATAAGTTTTAATCACGCAAGATATACTAAAGATTGGAAAAAAATATTACAAGAATTAATAAGCCCAAAATTTGAATTTTATGGCAATACTAATATTAGAAAAATAAAAAACAATAATAGAAGTGG
The DNA here is from genome assembly GCA_944392515.1 of uncultured Clostridia bacterium. Classification (GTDB taxonomy): domain Bacteria; phylum Bacillota; class Clostridia; order TANB77; family CAG-508; genus CAG-793. Next base: position 14,062 of record CALXWV010000022.1, on the reverse strand, counting down.
AAAAATAACATATTCATATACAATTGGAGATTTATTTTCTTCAAAAGAAAAATATGATAGAGAATTTGTTGAAGGAAGTTATAAGTTGATAAAATCAATAGTAGATGATTATTTTAATAAGAATTTAGATATAGATTACTTTAGAAGAGAAATAGAAAAAGAAAATAATATAAGTAGGCATAGAGAATATATAGAAAAAATAGAACAACAAAAAATATATAATGAATTTAATAATTGTAATAATGGATTATATGTCTATGATTTAGAATTTGCACAAAGAAGTATCAAGGGAAAAATAAAGCATAAAAATGAACCAGATATGTTAGGAATAGTATTTAAAGATAATAAACCAAAAGATTTAGCTTTTATAGAAATTAAAAGTACAGAAAGTGCTGTAACTGATAAAAACAGTGGTTTAAAAAGACATATTGAGCAAATGGAAAAATATTTAAAAGATAAAGATTATATTCATAATAGAGAAATAGAATGTAAAGATATTATTGAATTATATAAAGAACTTAAATTACATAATGCTGAAAATATTAGTGAAAATTTAAATTATACAAATTTATCTAAAAAAATAATAGTAATTTTGACAGGTGAAGCTACAGGATATTTTAAAAGAAATATTAGTAGATATTCTAAAAATAACAAAGAGAAAAGTTTATCAAACTATTTAAAAGGGTATGACATAAAAGAAGATGATAAAGGAAGAATTATAATAAGTAAAGAATTTTAGGAGTTAATATGAAGATAATAATACATAGAGGAACACATCAAATTGGAGGATGTATTACAGAAATTAGGTCTAACAATGGAAATAGAATAGCTATAGATATAGGGGAAAATTTACCACCTACTCATAGTGAAGCTAAAGAAGAAAAAGAAATAATAGTAGATGGACTTAATAAAGGAAAATCTAAATTTAATGCAGTACTTGTTACTCATTATCATGGAGATCATATAGGGTTATATAGAAAAATAAATAAAGATATTCCAATATATATTGGAGAAATTTCACTTAATATATTTAAAATGTTGCAAAATAGATTATTAAGTGTAAACAAAATAAGTGAAGAAGATTATAAATTATTAGATAAATTTCATACATTTAAAAACAAAGAAATAATAGATGAAATTAAAGATTTTAAAGTAATTCCATATATGGCTGACCATTCTGCTTTCGATGCTCATATGTATTTAATTGAATGTGATGGAAAAAGAATTTTACATACAGGAGATTTTAGAATACATGGGCAAAGAGGAAAAGCAGTAATACCAATGCTTAAAAGATATGTAAAAAAAGTAGATGTTTTAATTTGCGAAGGAACTACATTAACAAGAACTAGAGAACAACCAATGACTGAATATGAGCTACAATTAGAAGCAACAAAAATATTTAAAAATAATAAATATAATTTTGTGATGTGTAGTAGCACTAATATAGATAGAATAGCTGCAATTCATAAAGCATCTATTAGTGCTCATAAAATGTTTATATGTGATAATTATCAAAAAGATATATTAAAATATGTAACAACAGTAACTAGAAGTTATTTATATAATTTTAGTAAAAATGTATATGATTATGACAAAAATCTAGACAGTAAAATGCAAAAATATGGATTTGTAATGCTTGTTAGAGCTAATAGTTCATCTAATAATATAATGAAAAATTATCCAAATAGTAAATTTATATATTCACAGTGGGATGGATATTTAAATCCGGAATTTACAAATTATAAGAGAATACAAGAATTTGTACCAAAGAATCATATATATTTGCATACAAGTGGACATGCAGATTTTAATGCAATAAAAAAAGTGTGCGAGGCAGTGAAACCAGATATAATAATACCAATACACGGAGAAAAACCAGAAGTATTTTATAAATTACGGTTTAAAAAATAGTATTATAAAAATACTTAATGATGAAGATGAATTAGAAATAAATTAAAAAAGTAACCTTATTTACTATATTTTTTATTAATTTTTATATTTTCATTTAAATATAGTAAATAAGGCTATTTTTTAAAATCCAATAATTCTTTTATTTGTAGTAATTTTAGAAGAATTTTCTAAGAATAAGGCATTATTAATGTCTTTTTTAGTAATAAGATTTAAATTTTTACACTTTGTTTTAATAATTCTATCAGCTTGTTCAAATTTTATTTTTTCAAAAAGATTTCTTACATATCTACCATTTCCAAAATCATTTTCTTTTTTAGCTTTTTCAAAATTATCTATTAACATGTTCTTGCAATTTTTATTTAATATGTATTTTTCTTTTTTACATAATCCTAAAAATATGCTATATAATTCTTCAGAGGAGTAATCAGGAAAATTAATAGTAAATTGAATTCTGCTTTTAAAACCAGGATTTTTTTCTAGTAAATCATTCATCTCATTAGTATAACCTGCGAGTATTATACATATCTCATCTCTATGATCTTCCATTTCTTTTATTAAAGTAGCTATAGCTTCATCTTCAAATCCACCTTTTCGGTCATTTACTAAACTATAAGCCTCATCAATAAATAATACTCCCCCTAAGGCTTTTTTTACAATATCATGTACTTGGATTGCAGTCCAACCTACAAATTGACCAACTAAATCCCTTCCATGTACTTCAACAAATTCTCCTCCTCCAGATAATATCTTTTCTTCAGAAAAAAGTTTACCAATAATTCTAGCAACACTAGTTTTACCAGTACCAGGATTACCTGTAAAACACATATGCAGAGTTGGCATATTTCCTCTTTTTTTATTTAATTTAATATAGTTTAAAATTTTGTTTAAATCTGACTTTATATTATCTAGTCCAATTAGTTTTTCCATATCTTCTTTTGCAGATTCTAATTTTATAACTTGTTTTCTTTCTGATTTTACAGAAGAGCCTGTACCTTTGCTAAATTTTTTTAGCATATCATTAGAAATAAAATTAGATTCATCGGCTTTACTATTTACAATCAATTGTGTAATATTATTTTGTAATTTCCAAAAAGGCTGATCTGCAAAATTACTTAGCTCTTTTTCTTGAAACTTAATATTGTTATTTTCGAAAACGTTTTTGCAATACATTAATTTATCATCTAGAGATATTTTTTCAATAGACATTTTCCAGGTTGCTAAATTACCTAAAATTGCATCTAACTTACCTTCCTTATAATTTATATTTTCAAATACAAATATTTTACCTGGAAAAGATTTTAATAAGTTTTCTAAACTTTTTAAATCCCTTCCTAAATCAAAATAATTTTTATTACTTATTATTATAATACTAGATGTTGGATCAAATGGCAATTCAAAATTATTAGACATAGAAGACCTTTCTAAATAGGAAATTTTGTTATTTGGAATAATGTTATTTTTAACAAATAATTTTGCACAAATCTTTAAATAATCTTCTAAGATATTATAACTCGAATAATTATCTATAATAATGTTGTAATTTCCAAATGTAAGCTCATTATTATTTTTTAATTTAGAGAATAATACCATATTTTTAAGTATTTCTTTATTTTGAATTACTCCAAATAAATTATCTAATTCATCAATAATTTTTTTATCTTCAGAATCTAAGTAATATTTTGTTGACATAATAAAACCTCCTAACTACAATATTAATTATACATTGTAATTAAGAAGTTTACAATTGACTTGGTCACAGAATGTACTAACCTAAAACTGATTATATCTTCTTTCGGCATCTTTTATAATATCTTTAATATTGTTAATTAAAGATATTGGGCTTTTTACAGTTACTAAGTCTATATTTCTCATTGCCCATAATTTAAATCCAGTTGGATTTGCTTTTAATTTTAGACTAAAATAATCATTATTAATAGGTTTAATAATAGCATTTTCTCCAAATTTTTCTATAGCTTCTTCTAATAAATCCTTGTGACATATAGCTTCTATATTTTCTTCATTACCACTAAAAACTTCAACTGAAGATAAAGCATAATTTTCTATATCTTTATCTGACTTTTCTATAGTTATTTTATCTGGTAATTCTTTTAAATTTTTTATTCTATCTAATCTATAATGGAAAAAATCATATTTACCTTCTTTAATACCTATCATATATAGCTGTTGCTTATCATATACTATTGCATAAGGTGAGACAATAGGTTTACTTACTATCTCTTTTTGAATTTTATCTCCAACTATGCAAAATTTCCAATATTCAAAAGATATTTTATTTTTTGAAACTATACTATTTGAAATATCTTCAATATTTTTAATTACTTCCTTATTAGTTGTAGTACCTTTTGGAGAAAATACTTTATAATTTTTTATTTTTTCATTTTCATATATATTTTGAAGATTTCTACATTTATTGATTATCCCTTTTGCAAGATTTTTTTCCATAAAACTTGAATAGCTAAAAGTATCAATAATTGCTCTAATTTCTCCTGGCTCAAAATCAGTTTCAGGATTATTAGTTATATAATAACCTTTTTTATTATCATTATATGTACTAATATCATAGCCAAATTCTTCAATTAATAAATTAATAATTCTTCTAATTGTTCTAGAATCAATATCTTGCGAATATTCTTCTTTTATTTTTTCTTTTAACTCTGAAATAGATAAGATATGATCTGAATCTGTATATTTTTTTAATATATTTAAAATATATAGTATATTACCATTTCTTTTATATAAATTCATAAATTTATCCTTACCTTTACAAAAAATTATTTATTTAAAATTTCTTTAAACTTTTCACATATTTTAACCATGGCTAAAGTATCTAATTTGCAATAAACCAAAAGACCATTTCTTAATGTTTCTTGTTCTTCTTTAGATTTTCCTTTTAAACTTAAAAATGTATCTGAAGCTTCTTCACCATTATGCACTACTGGTAAAGAATGATAATCTAATTCAGAATCATCTGGATAAAGAGCAGGTAATACTTTTTTGATAGAGTAGGAACCTTCAAATTCTTTCATATAATAATCTCTTCTTCTAAATGGAACTAAAAAATCAACAATCTGGCTATTTATTCTATTTAATTCATCGGCTAAATCTGGGAACATTCTAGCAAGTTCTCTATTTCTACTAGGTTCAAAACTATTATTATATATTATAACACTACCATTATCCGGAATATCTTTAATCATACTTTGGGCAAAATGTCTTAAAAAATCTTTGTCATCTATTTGTGCTAAAAATTCCTTATGTTCAATAGTTTTTGCATCTTCATCTCTAATAATATGTAATGAATATTGAAAAGGTAGTTGCTGATAAGGTTTAGTACCTTCATATTCAGGAACTGCAAGCTGAAAAGTTTCATAATCTATAAAATATAAAGGATATTTTAGTGAATCCATAAGATTTTTAATAGCTTCTTTATTAATTTTAGGTTCTAAATTTTCAAGTTCAAAATTTATTTGCTCTAAATATTTTGGATTAATATCAGTATTTTTAAAATCATCAAACCTAATTAATCCTAAATTATAATATTTTAATTTATTAATCGTTTTCATTTTAGCAATATCGAAAACATTTGGCTTAGGTAAAGCTTTAGTACAATATTGCCAATAACTACATAAATAAGGCTCAAAACAAGATATTGATAAAGGAACTTCAGGCTCATTGTCCTTGTTATACTTATTAATAAAATTATTAATATCATCAATATTATTTTTTATATTTGGTAAATTAGATTTTGCTAAATCAGTTACATCTTCTATATTAAATAATTTATGTATATCCAAAGCCCCATGCCTTATATAGTTTTTATTTATATATACAATTGATGCCTTTTTAACATTTAGTCCTAGATTAGTAAGTACATAATATTGGTAAAAAACATCATCATAATAAATTTGAGAAATGTCTGATGAACTCTTTACCTCATAAATTTCTACTCCATCTATATCATTTTTCAAAATGTCAACACTACAAAAATTATGGTTATATCCAAAAGAGGCTTCTGTAATAATATTAGGCTTATCTTTTAAAAGTTCATTTGTCTTTTTTATCATTAATGATAAATCTTCACTATATGGAATATCTTCATATTTTGCAAATAAACCTTTAGCTAATATTCCAATGCGACTGCCATTTTCTAGAGCAGACTTTCTAGCAGTATCTACTTTTTCATCAGGCTTATATTTATCTAGCCATAAAATTTTTTTACATTGTATACCTTTACAATATTTAGATTTTGATAAATTCTCATTCATATTTTTCACCTAAATATATTGTAACTTAAAATATACAAATAAGTAAATAGAAAATAATATAAAAATAATTAAAGTAGAATAAAAGGTATTGAATTATATTGAAATTTTGATAAAATATTAATAAAGAAATTTAGAAAGAAAATGAAAAATGAGAAAGAATGAAGAAGAAATAAAAAAAGAAATAAAAAAAGATTTAATAAATGAAGATTTAAATGATATTCTAAAAGGACTAATTAGTTTCCTTATACTTAGCATAATATTTGGATATATTGGCTACAGATTTTGCCTAGATAATAATTATGATGTTCAAAGAGGTATAGTTTTTAGCATATTATTTGCAATAGGTTTTTCTTTCTTGAAAGCAATAAATCGTGGGAAAATAGCTTATTTTATATATATAATAATATATTTTATTGTTTTAGAGTATATTCCTACTTTTATAGGAATTGCGTTAATATTTATAATAATTTTGCTATTTATAGCTGCATTTGTTGTAGCCTTAAAAAAAGATAGGACAGAAGAAATTGAAACATTATATAGAGGAGAATACCGATTCAAGAAAAATAAAAAAGCAAGAATAAAAAAACATAAAGAATATGAAGAAAAAACTAAATCTGAGAATAATACAGAAACAGTAACTAAAATACAAGATATAGATGATGAATTACCGAAAAAAAGTTTTTGTTGTGAGCGATGTTTTAAAGAAATATCTGAAGAAGAATATGAGTTACATGATGGAATGTGTGAAGAATGTTTTGATGAATCACATTATGATTCTGATGGAAATCCTAGGAAAGATTATTGGAATTATTAATATTTTTAATAGAAAATATACTAATGGTAAGATTAGAGTATGTTATTAATGATTAATTAAGGAGAAAAATATAGTGAACAAAGAAGAATGTGAAAATAAAATGAATAAAATTACGAAAGAACTATTAAATGAACAAAAAATAGATAAGGAGAATTTTACTAAAAATTTTTTAATGAAAAAAACTAATGCTAAAGATATTGTTTTGTCTATGGGAATTAATCCAGGTAGAGAAGAAAAACAGTATAAGGCAAATGAAAAAGTAAATGATTATATTTATTTTTGGAATACAAAAAATTTAACTAAGAAAGAAAAACATGATTTAAAAGTTTTTAATGATTATTATGTATTTAAACATAGTTATCATAGTGAAAACTATAAAATATTTAGTAAATTAGATGCTAAAGCACACTGGGGACAAGAAGATTACTTAAGTGAAGATGAAATAAAGAAAATGTTAAAAAATTGTGGAAAAGATTTAAAAGAAAATTACGTTAAAAGAATAGTTGAAATTATAAGAAAAATGCAAGATGAAGAAGGAAAGAAAAAAGGGCCATATGTATTTTTTAGTGATTTAATTTGGTATAGTGATAGTAATCAAAAAACAATAGAGGAAGCTTTGAAACAAGAAATCCCTGAATTTAATGAAAAAATTATTGAATTAGTAAAACTTAATATCGAGTATTATAAACCGAAATTAATAGTAGTAACAAATTCTTTTGCTTCAAAACTCATAGAAAAAGCAAAATTTAATTCTAACGATGATTTAAATGAACATAACAGTATGATAGAATTATTTGATGTACCAATAATCTTAGCTAGTATGGTTTCTGGAAGAAAAAGTATGGATATTTTTTCTAAAGAAAGATTAAAAGAGCAAATTGCTAAAGTATATAAAAGAATATGAATTGTAATTAAGATAGATATTGAAATAAGTCTAGTATTTCTTACTAAATTGTAAAATTAATTACAAGAAGAGTAAAATTATTAAATGTGTTTAATAAATTGGTTTGAAATATGTTTAAAGGTATATAAAATATAGTAATGTAGGAGAAAAATAATTGGATAATAAAATTGAAGAATTTTTAAAATTAATAGATAATAGTAATAATATTGTTTTCTTTGGAGGAGCAGGAGTTTCTACTGAAAGCGGAATACCAGACTTTAGAAGTAAAGATGGACTATATAATCAAAAATATGATTATCCACCAGAAGAGATACTAAGTTATTCATTTTTCACAAATAATACATCAGAATTTTTTAAATTTTACAAAGAAAAAATGAATTCACTTAATTTTAAGCCAAATATAACACACATTAAATTAGTAGAATTAGAAAAAGTGGGAAAGTTAAAGGCGGTAGTTACACAAAATATAGATGGATTGCACCAAAAAGCAGGATCTAAAAATGTATATGAACTTCATGGAAGTATATATAGAAATTATTGTATGAAATGCCACAAATCTTATAATGCTGAATATGTATTTAACAGTAAGGATATTCCTAGATGTACTTGTGGAGGAATAATAAAGCCTGATGTGGTACTTTATGAAGAAGGTTTAGACGAGAATATATATGAAAATGCAATTATATCTATACAAAAAGCAGATATGCTTATAGTTGGCGGTACTTCGTTAACTGTATACCCGGCAAGTTTATTAATAAACTATTTTAAAGGGAACAAATTAGTATTAATAAATAAAGATGCAACTTCGTTTGATAATAAAGCAGATTTAGTTATTAATGAAAGCTTAGGGGATGTATTTAAAAAATTAAAGTAATAAAACAATAAAAAGGTAAAAAGTAAAAGAAATAGAATAATTAAATAATAGTTAAAAAATAATACAAGGAGAAAAAGAAAATGGAACATTATAAGAAATTAGTAGGAGATAGAATATATTTATCTCCAAAAGGAACATCTGATGAAGAGGTAGAAAAATTTACAGAATGGATGAATGATTTTCAAGTTACTGATTATACAGGTAGAAGTGGACAAATTACAACATTATTATGTGAAAAAGAATGGCTTGATAATGCAGCAAAAAATACAGAAAATAGAAACTTTAATATTATTGAATTAAATAGCGATAAATTAATAGGAACTATAGGGTTAGAACATTTTAATTGGATTGAAAGAAGTAGCGTTCTTGGAATTTTTATTGGAGATTCTGAATATAGAAATAATGGATATGGAACAGAGGCTATAAATTTATTACTTGAGTATGGATTTAAATATCTTAATTTACATAGTATAAGATTAAGTTTACTTTCAATAAATGAAAGAGCTCATAAATGTTATTTAAAATGTGGTTTTAAAGATACAGGATTTAGTAGAGAAGAAATATTCTTGAATGGAAAATATTATGATAAATTACATATGGATATTTTGGAGTATGAATTTAATGGAGATTATATTAGAAATAAAAATATATAATTACAATTTTAAGGGGTTAAGAAAGATATGATTGAAATAGAATATAAAGAGAACTTAAATGAAGAAATTTATAAAATGGTAGATTTAGAATTTAATAAGTTTGCTACAAAGAATGAAGTTATTTGCAATTATAAATCATTTGCTTTTGTTGCTAAAGAAGATAATAAAATTGTTGGAATAATAACAGGAAATTCATATTATAAAGAAGTTCATATAAGTGATTTAATTGTATTAGAACAATATAGAAATAAGCATATTGGAAGCAAATTAATGGAAACAGCTGAAAACTACTATAAAAATAAAGGATTTGAGAATATAAATTTAACTACTTATGGATTTCAAGCACCTGAATTTTACAAAAAATGTGGATTTGAAATTGAATTTATTAGAAAAAACAAAGAAAATCCTAAACTTAACAAATATTATTTAGTTAAATACTTTTAAAGTATATTAAATTAAAAAAGTTATATTTAAATGGAAAATATTATGTTAGAGAAAATTAGTAGTTCCTGTCAATATGTTGCTTACAACAGTAAATATGTTAAAATAAATTATGATGTATTAGATAAATTCATAAATAATATTGATTTCAGTAATTTGAAAAATTGGTTAATGTATAATCCTTATGATTTATTAAATTTAGATGTAGAAACAATTATTAATTTTCTTCTTATTTTTGAATCTATAGATTATTCTTTTTGGGGACAACCAAAATGGATGATAGATACAGAAGAAGGCATAAAAGATGGCTCTGATGCTCTTTTATATGTTATGCTTAAATATGTGAATAAAACTAAAAATACAGATTTTACTAACATAAGTTTAAATGAATTTAAAAATATATTAAAAGGTAATGAGGAAATTCCACTATTAGAAGAAAGATATAAAACGGTAGTAGATATTAGTAAAATAGTAAATGAAAAAATGAATGGTAATTTTTATAAATTTATAAAGGATATAACTTTAGATACCAAATTATTCGATATCATAATAAGTAATTTTGAGTCATTTAAAGATGAAAGAAAATATGATGTTAAAACAATATATTTTTATAAATTAGCACAATTATTAACTTCAGATATTTTATATATTAGAGAAAAATTAGAAGGAATTAATGTTGATTATTCTAATTTAATTGGATGTGCTGATTATAAAATTCCTCAAACATTTAGAGCACTAGGCATCATAGAATATAATGATGAACTTTCTAATATTATTGAATTAAAAGAGAATATAGAGATTTCTTCAAAATATGAAGTTGAGATTAGAGCGAGTCAAATAGTTGTAATAGAATATATACATAATAAATTGAGTAATATTAACAAAATAGATATAAATGATTTCTTTTTTGTATATTCTAAAAAGGTTAAATCTATTGCTAAACCATAATCGAACAAATAAATAAAGATCCGTATCCTAAAGAAATGGATTATTATATTGTATATAATGGAGATGTTCCTGTTGGTGTTACAGGTATATATTCATATCATGAATATCCTGAAACAGCATGGCTAGGATGGTTTGGAATATTAGAAAAATATAGAAATAATGGTTTGGGTGGAACTACTTTAGATAAAACAATAGAATTAGCCCAAAAGAAAGGATATACAGATTTTAGATTATATACAGATGAATTTGCTAAAGATGCTCATAGATTATATGAATCTAGAGGATTAGGAAAAGAATTATACGACAATTCTGATGACAAGGATAATTTTATTGATGCAAAAATATTTATTTATTCAAAAAGTTTAGACAATAAACCAGTCAAAAAGTGGGATAATAAGATATTAGGATTAAAAGAACAATCTAATGAAGAACACAATTGATAATAGAAGAAAATTAATTGACCATAATAGTTGCATCATAAATTAATTTAATTTAAATTTAACTATAAAACTGAATTTAGTACATTATTTCAGTGCAATAATAAAAAAATTGAACCAGTAATGACAATGGATATACTAAAACAGTACAAGGGCTATTTCATGTGATGAGGAGGCTAGGAATATATGAAAAGACACCAAGCAAAAAGAAGAAATACCAGCCAACAGAATGGATTACCGAAAAGTTTCCTGAAGAAAAGGTACAAATAGATGTGAAATTTGTACAAAAGGAATGTATGAGTCCAGAATTACAAGAAATACAGGCATATAATGGATTCGAATTCACAAACAGACTAAGTTGAAATGCATTTATGAAGAAAAAAGACAATGTTTAAGTGATACTAGAAAAAAAGAATAAAATACAAAGTGATAAAAACGCATACACCAAAACAAAATGGAAGAGAAGATTGGAGAAATAGAAATGGACGAAAAAATTATTATAAGAAAAGCTAAACCAAATGATTTTTCAGGCGTACATAAATTAATTATGCAAGTACATAAATTACACGTAAGTAAGAGAAATGATATATATAAGGATATTGATCCTATGAATTTTGAAGAATTTAAAACTGAACTGTCAAATAGCAATAATATATATTTAATTGCTGAATTTGAAAATGAAATTGTAGGAATTTGTTTTTCTCAGATAAAGGAAATATTAAATAATAAAATTATAAAAAATAGGAAAATTTTGCATATTGAAGATATTTGTGTTGATGAAAACTATCAAAAAAAGGGAATTGGTAAAAAGTTATATAACCAAATCCTAGAATTAGCCAAAGAAAAAAATATTGATGATATAGAGCTTATGGTATGGGGATTTAATGAAAATGCTATAAAGTTTTATGAAAATTTGGGTATGAGTATCAAGAATTTAAAATTTGAACAAAAAATTAAGTAATTTTAAAATTTCCTTATATGTATAACAGCACTTAAAATTTGAAAAAGTTACGATAATTTTGAAAGTTTTTTACTTTTCTATAAATTAACAGTACTTTTAAATCTTAAAACCGGGACAAGTGTTTTAAAATTTTTTAAATTTTTTTGACTTTTTATAAATACTTCTATATTTAATAGCAAAAAAATATACAAAAAGGATAAATTTAAAATAAAAACTGATTTTAGGGACATTTGATATGAAATAAATTTGTACTTTTTTTATTTAATAAAATATTTTATAAGGAATAAATATAGAAACAAAAGGTTTTCCTAATTAAGAATTAAAGGAACACTATTTAGTACGAAAAATCATTTTAAAGTTAATCATCGTACATTTTATTAAGAACTTAAATTTTATAAGAAAACGAATTTCTTGTCCTAGCAAGCACTGAATCCGTTCACACGAATTCTATTCAATGGGATAAAATCCCAAACCCTTTGATAAAAAGTTTAAACTAATCAAAAGATAAAATATTTATTGTTTTAGAATGCAAAATTAAGTTTCTAAAATGATGATTAAAAAATTACGACAATATAATAGGGAGAGTTGGTAATGCAGGAAATAACATATAGGATTTATGCAGATGAGTCTGTAAGTAATGGCAAATATTATAGCAATTTTTATGGTGGTGCCTTAGCAAAAGTAACTGACATACAAGATATAGAAAAAGCTTTAAACAATAAAAAAGAAGAATTAAACTTATATGGTGAAATAAAGTGGATTAAAGTTACAGAAAATTATTTAGATAAATACATAGAAATGATAAATTTATTTTTTTCTTTTATAAAGGAAGGTAAAATAAAAGTAAGAATTATGTTTGCTCAAAATGCCTATGTATCAGATGGATTGACAAAAGAACAAACTGATAATGAGTATAGCATATTATATTATTATTTTTTAAAAGATGCCTTTGGTATAAAATATAGTAACCCTACACCATACAAAACAAAAGTAAACTTTTCTTTATATTTAGATGATTTACCATGTTCGAAGGAACAAAAAGAGATTTTTAAAAGGAGTTTGCTTAGAAATAATGCTGGCTTTAAACAAAATAATGTAGAAATAACGGAATTTGTTGAGATTGATTCCAAAAAGCATGTAATTCAACAATGTATGGATATTATATTAGGATCCATGAATTTCAAGCTAAATGACTTTGATAAAATAAAAGATGAAAAAACTGGTAGAAGATCTAAAAGAACAAAGGCTAAAGAAAAATTATATAAAATAATTAATAGCAATATTAGAGAAATAAGAAAGAACTTTAATGTAGGCATTACAACAGGTATCAGTGGAAATCAATCTAATTATTGGAAAGACCCATATAGACATTGGAATTTTATCTCCTCATATTCTCATTTCGATGAAACTTTAACAAAAAGAGGAAATAAAAAGAATAAGAAAAAATAAAGCTCCATTAATCCTAGACCGCGAATCAATCGTAGCCGTTAAAACGGATTAACAGAGCTTTCATATAAAATATCATAAAATATTTATTAACTATTTTATGCAATTTGTCTATATATTATACACAATTTTTTAACTTTTGTCAAATATATTGTACATTTAGAAATGCCAAAAGTCAAGAAAATTTTAAAGATTTTTTTAATAAATAATGAAATATAAAATTTATTTAAAGGAGTATAGCCTTATGTTTGAATTGTTTGAAGTAGAAGAAAAAGATAAGAATATAATTATTAATTTAATGCAATTATATACGGGTTTTTAACAGTTAATTTTGAAAAAAACTGTTGTAAGTACTGATGGTACTTAATTTTTTTGTCAAATTTTCAT
>CALXWV010000021.1 GCA_944392515.1 uncultured Clostridia bacterium | reverse complement strand
AAACAATTTTGTGGGCAAGAAAAGATTTGAAAAATGTAAAATATACATTTAATTATGATGTAATGAAACAAATGAATGGTAATAAACAAATGAAAGATGTTTGGACAACTTCTATAACAAAACCATCAGAAAAAAAGCAAGGAAAACATCCAACACAAAAACCTTTGAACCTTTTAGAAAGAATAATTTTAGCATCGACTAATGAAAATGATTTAATTTTAGATCCTTTTTGTGGTAGCAGTACAACTGGAATAGCGGCAAATAAATTAAATAGAAGGTACATAGGTATAGATAATTCAAAAGCATATTTGGATTTATCGATAAGAAGATATAATAGTTTAATAGATGGAGAAAATAAATGGAAGAAATTATAAGTTTTTTAAATGGAATTTTAACTGATTTAAATATAAAAAATATAGATAGCATAACAATAGAAGAAGGAAGAAATATAGTAAAGAATTTAAATGAGTTTCTTTATACTAATTATGATGGTATAGGAAAAACATTTGAATTAGATTCAGAAAGAGATTATATTTCAGATTATCATAAATTTTGGGAAAAAAATTGTGAAAAAATCTTATCACCAAGTATAAATAAAACCAAATGTGAAGAAGTTGCAGATGTATTTCATGAAATATATATAAATAATAAAGAGGCTTTTTATTCTTTATATAGTAAAGAAGGATTAAATGATGAAGAAGTTTGTAAAATAAGATTTTATACAGCTTCGCAAGATTTTAACGGTTCAAGAAAATTTTCAGAGTATGCAGAAATATATAAGGAAGATCCAAGTATTTTTGACAAAGAGTATATAAATAGTAAACCTGAAAGTTTTATAAGAGATTTGAAATTTTCTAAGTTGTCTCAAACGGATAAAAGAATACAATTTGCAAAAAAATCTGCCGAAATGTTATTACAATTTAAATGTGAGCCATTTGAGTTATTAAAAAAATTTAATGGTGATTTACTAGAGATTAAGAATCAATTAATAAAGAACCAAGGAATGGGGTTTGGAAATAAAAAAACAGATATGTTTATAAGAGATATGGTAGTATTAAGTATATGGAAGGACTATAAAAATTTTGAACAGATAGATGTAGCATCAGATAGAAATACAATGAAAGTGGCATTAAGAACAGGAATTTTAAAAACAGAGATACCATTAGTATCAAGTTTTTTAGATATATTTTGTTACCAATATTCTTTAATAGACCAATGGTGTGCTAAAGCTTGGAGAGAAGTATGGAATATATGGAATAAAAAATATCCAAAAGAATGCATAGAAGGACCCTCATTATTAGATTATTTAGTTTATAGAATTATTGGTATTGAATTTTGTAATGAAAAACTTGCTATCTTTAATGGAAAAAATTGTGGACATGTATTTAAATGGCATTCATCAAAAAATAGAAAATGCCAAGTATGTGCAAAAAACAAAATATATTCAGAAGCTAAATTGATTAATAAGGTTTTACCATGTCAAGATGAAGAAGGATATATATACATCGAAAAAAATAAATACGTTAGTGGGAAAGAAGCGGTATTACATGGATATAAAGAATGTCCATTAATAAATGTATGTAATCCAATGAGTAATAATTTTATAAAATATAATGGACCAAAGTCAATCAGCATTTTGGGAAGAACTGGTTGGAGTAGCACATATACTAAAAGAAATGAAGGTGGCGGAGGTTTAATGTCATAAGAAGGAGAATAGTAAAGATGAAAAGAAACTTTGCAGAGTGGTTATTAACATTTACAGATAGTATTGCTAATTATAAATATTACATAGATTTTGAAACGATATATAAGAATGCTGAAATATATAAAATAGAACTAAATATGTTAAATTCTTTAATTGGTAGTAAAAATGTAGAAAAAGAATTTGAAGATTTAGTAAGAAAATATCCTGAAGTTTTAAAATGTATACCTATATTATTAGCAGTCAGACAGTATGAAATAATTGTTTTAGATGATGATGGAAATAAATTTGAATATAATTTTAAAAAAATGAATTATGATGTAGAGCAATATAAAGTGTTTATGAGAGAAACAGGTCTATTTGAGTTATTAGAAAAACATCTAGTTAATAATTTATATGATTATGTTTTAGGTGTTGAATCTGGTCTAAATTCAAATGCTAGAAAAAATCGTGGTGGACATTTAATGGAAAATTTAGTTGAAAAATTTATTCAAAAAGCAGGT
The DNA here is from genome assembly GCA_944392515.1 of uncultured Clostridia bacterium. GTDB lineage: Bacteria > Bacillota > Clostridia > TANB77 > CAG-508 > CAG-793. The sequence continues at coordinate 22,617 of CALXWV010000021.1, read as the reverse complement.
TTTAAGAAGAATGAAACATATTTTAAAGAAATGTACTTACAGGATATAGAAAATAAATGGAAACTAGATATGTCTTTTATAAGTAATAAAAATCAAGCAACTAAACGATTTGATTATGTAATAAAAACTGATAATTGTATTTATGGAATAGAAACTAACTTTTATGCTGCTGGTGGTTCAAAACTTAATGAAACAGCAAGAAGTTATAAAATGATAGCAGAAGAGGCAGAAAAAGTTGTAGGATTTGAATTTGTATGGTTTACAGATGGAATGGGATGGATCTCAGCTAGAAATAACCTAAGAGAAACATTTGATAGAATGGAGAATGTTTATAATATTAATGATATGAAGAATGGAATAATGAAAGAAATATTTAAATAAGGAAGGAAAAAGATGTTAAATAATAATATAAAAATAGATTTGCATATACACTCTAAAGCAAGTGAATATAAAGAACGTGAAGGATATGTAGCCGATAGTAATATAGATAATATAGATGTGTTGCTAAAAAATGTTGAAGATAATAAAGTTAATATGATATCAATCACAGATCATAATAGATTTGATTATGAATTATATAAAAAAATAAAATCAGTAATAAATAAGCCACCATACGAAGATATAAAGAATATATTGCCCGGAGTAGAGTTTGATGTAATGTTGGAAGAATCAAGCACGACATCATGTCATATTATTTGTATATTTGATGATTGCAACGATAAAAAAATTGAGAATATTCAATCTAAAATTAATGAGGTAAGAATACTAGAAAGTGAATCAGATTATTATAAATTAGAAGAATTTGAAAATATTTTATATAAGGTAGGAACAAGTGTAGTATTAATAGCACATCAAAAGAGTGGTATAGATGTTCAAGATTCTACTGGAAAACATCATAGCTTGTCAGAAGCAGTAAAAGATCCTAACGAATGGATAAGAATTGGATACATTAATGCACTTGAATATCAAAAACCAAGAATTCAAGGGATGATAAAAAATAATCTAAAAGAAATAAATACCAAATTTGCCACAATTACGGGAAGTGATTGCCATGTTTGGAGTGCATATCCTAATAAAGATAGTACAATAAAAACACCAAAGGAATATTTATCAAAAGTAAAATGTTTACCAACTTTTAAAGGCTTGTTATTAGCTTTAAGTTCTCCAGAAACGAGATTTGAAAGAAAAGATGAGGGAACATCTTCTAATTATATAAATCAAATAAAATTAGGAGAAAATAATATTGAATTATCAACAGGAATAAATGCAATTATTGGAGAAAATGGTTCTGGAAAATCGTACATTCTAGGAAAAATAAATGGAGAGAATGAAAAAAAATATAAAAAGATTAATGAGAGTAATGAAATTAAAATATCTAAAATTGGCTCTCCTTCATTATTAAAAATTAGTCAAGGTGTAATTATTGAGCAAGTAAAATCTGGAAATTTATTAGAAAATAATTCGGAATATTATGATGAAATTCCAACAATAAATGAGTTTAAAACTAATATGACTGGATTTGTAACTAATTTAAAAAATTATGTAGAAGAAAAAATAAAAATAAAGGAAAACGAACAAAAAATAAATAATTTAAAAATTTTAATAAAAGAATATGAAGAAGTTAAAAATTATTATGTTTCATTAAATATTGATATTGAGACTATAGAAAATCTTCCTAAAGAAAGATACAATGTAATAAACAGAATATATAGTGAAGTAAACAATGAATATACAGCAAATCAGACATTTTATATAAATGAAAAAGAAAAAATGATTAAGACTATTTTAACATCATTACAAGAATTAAGAAAGGAAATATCAAAAGAAACTAATCAAATAGATTCTGAAAATAAAGCTATTAATGTTATTACTGCAGTATTTAATAATATTAATGAAAAAATAAGAAAGGATAGAACGTCACAAGAAAATGAAAATCAAGATTTGATTGCAGAAATTCGAAGTTTTGCATTACAAATAAAAAATTATTTAAATGAAAAAAATGAGAATGTTGAATTTCCTATATTTCCAAAAGAAATTAATGGTACTAGTATAAAATCTAAGCATGGTTTTAAATTTATTAAGGAAGCAAAATATAATAATGCAAATTTAGAAGCAGCGTTGTACAAAGAATTATTTGTTCAGAATTATCAATCTAGTGAAAAAATAAAAGATATTAACACACGAGATGAGTTCGTTAAGGCTGTTAATGGTGCTACAACGTTTGAAATGATAGAAAGTAAATTAAATTCTAATGTTCAAAAATTTATTACAGAATATACAAAAGAGGAAACTAGAATAAAGGATGAAAATGGAACTGATGAAATTGGAACAACACCAGGAGAAATTGCATTAACTTATTATAAACTTCAGCTTTCAAAAGAAAATACAAATGATGTAATTTTAATTGATCAACCAGAAGATGATATTAGCATGAAAAGAATAGAAAATTATTTAATAGAATACTTTAATAGTGTTAGAGATAGAAAACAGATTATTTTTGTAACTCATAATCCACTATTAGTCGTTAATTTAGATGTAGATAATGTAATAAATATATCAAAGGATAGAAAAAATATTTTAAAAATTGACTCAGGATGTTTAGAAGATAAAAATATACTAGATTTGGTAAGCCAAAATTTAGATGGAGGTAAAGAAGCGGTTGAAAGGAGATTAAAAGTATATGGAGCAAATTAATATTGAAATAACTAGAGAAAATAAGGATATATTAATTAAGAATACAGAAGGCGGAGAAATAAAAATATTAGAAACAAATAAAGAATTAAAAGCATCAGAGACTCTAAGGTTTTTAAATTATACGGATGGAAAAAAGTACATATTGAATCCACTAGATGAGAAATTAAAGAATGATAAAAACATACAGTATGTATATCAAATTTTTTATGAAATTATAGATAAATTGAATCCTATAGAGGAAATATAAATAAACTACTTGCAAAGCTTAAAAATTTATGTTATATTCTAATCATAGAATCAAACTATGAAATATAATTATAAATACAAGCTCGTATTCTTCGTGAACGGAAGTGTCAAACGAGCCATTTGAAAATAGCAGATATGTAATTATCTGTTATTTTTTTACTTTTTTATACTAGTAATTTTATGATATTTATTATATAATTTTTATAGGAGTGATTGCTATTGGTAAAAATATGTGAAATTTGTAATAAGAAGTTTGATACTAAATCCTCTTCTAGAATATATTGTTATGAGTGTAGTGGTGAATCAACTAGAAATGACAATAGTACTCGTAAGCATCAAAAAACAATCTTAAGAAGAAGTATGAAACTTCAAGCAATAAAGCTATTAGGTGGAAAATGTTCTATTTGTGGTTATGATAGATGTATTGATGCATTAGAATTTCATCATGAGAATCCAAAAGAAAAAGTATTTAAACTTGGATCGGGGAATACTTTATCTTGGAAAGAATATAAGAATGAAGCGTTAAAATGTATTCTTGTTTGTTCTAACTGTCATAAGGAGATACATAGTAAGATTGGTTATAATTAATTTATTTGTTATTTTTTAGGAAATAGGAAGATTTGAGCAAATAAAAGAATTTGGAGAATTTAATGATAAAAAAATTGAACATGCTGAATTTGGTGTAAAAGCATTATTTGATAATGGTTTAATTAGAAATTTCATAAATGAAGATAAATATGATAATACAATATATAAATCAATATATAATCATAATAAATACAAAATTGAAGATAATCTAAATGAAGATGAATTATTGCATTGTAAAATAATTAGAGATTCAGATAAAATTGACAATTTTAGAGTAAAAGAAGAAGAAAAATTTGATGATATGTTTCCAAAAATATATAATGATAAAACTTATAATTATGAAACTATTAGTGAAAATGTTTATGAAGATTTTATGCAACAAAAATGTATAAAGTTGGAAGATAGAAAAACACTAATTGATTATTGGGTTTGTGTTATTGCTTTTATATTTGATTTAAATTTTAATATATCTTTAAAATATATAAAAGAAAATAACTATATAGATATATTAGTAGATAGAATTGATTACAAAAATAAGGATACAAAACAGAAAATGGAAGATATTAGGATATGTGCTAAAGAATACATAAATGATAAATGTTAATTATATAGATAAAAGCAAATTATTTATAGATTGTTCTTTAAGAATAGAAAAAACATATTATGGAGTATAGTACAATAAATAAAGAAAATATAAATGATTTAAGTATTAAAGAATACATAGTAAAATTTAAAAAATACGAAATATAAAATATATAAGGAAAGTGTATTTATATTAAAATAGCAATTATATCAGATATTCATGGAAATTTAGAAAATTTAAAGGACACTTTAAAAGATATAGAAAAAGAATTTAAAGATGAACATTTGAATTTAGAAAAAGATAATTATAAATATAAATTCAAAAAGGTATGTATAAGAGATATGAATAAAATAGAAGAAAATTTTAAGGCAATAGGAATAGATGTAAATAGTATATGAAAAAAATACACCTCAAAATATAATATTTGAGATGTATTTTTTGTTTTAATTATTCCAAACAATATTAGCTTCAAGATAGTCTAGAGTTTCTCTTTTTCTAATTAAGTAATGTTGATTATTTTTTATCATTACTTCTGCTGGTCTACATCTTCCAGTATAATTAGATGCCATTGAATATCCATAAGCTCCAGCGTTATCTACAACAATTATATCACCGACACTTGGTAAAATAAGCTCACGGTCTTTAGCAAGAATATCACCGCTTTCACAAACATTTCCACATACATTAGCTATAACTTTTTCTGTATTATCTGAAATTATATGTACTTCATGATATGAATCATACATAGAAGGTCTTACTAATTGATTCATACCAATATCTGTTCCAATCCACCATTTACCATTTTCGTGTTTTACAGCTGTAACAGTTCCAACTAATTTGCCAGCTTCACAAGGGATAAAACGACCTGGCTCAAACTTGAATTCTTTAATAGTTGGATATTCATTGCAAAAATCTTTTAAAACTTCTGCTAAATCTTGCTCTACTAAATCGAAGTTTAAAGGCTTTTCACCTGGCATATATGGAACTCCAAATCCACCACCTAAATCAATGATTGAGATATTTTTAAAATATTCTTTTACAATTCTTAAACCAGATTTTACGCCAGCTATATAATTAGAAATTTTATCGTCTAAAAATAAACTGCCTAGATGTTGGTGAATACCTATAATATTTATATTATATTTTTTAGCTATATTAAGAAGTTCTGGAATATTTTCTTCAGATACACCAAATTTTGTAGATTTACCAGAAGTAATTACTTTTTCTGAATGACCTACACCAGCAGTACCAGGATTTATTCTAACCATAATATCAGTATTTGGAAATAACTTTCCCCATGTATCTACTTGAGAGATAGAATCTAAACAGATTAATAAACCTTTATCATGAACTAATTTCATTTCATTTTCATCTATATTATTACAAACATAAAGCATATTTTCTTTAGAAAAACCACATTTTTCATTTAAAGATAATTCTAATGGAGACATGCAATCAACACTTAAGCCACTTTCCTTGACAACTTTTAAAATTGCAGGGTTATTATTAGCTTTAGTAGAGTAATGCATAGATACTTTAATACCGCTTAAACTTTTTTCTAGATTATTTTTAAAATTAGCAATTTGGTTGCATCTGTCCTTTAATACTTTGTAATTATAAACATATAAAGGACTGCCATATTCTTTTAATAAATTCTTCATATATACACCTCTTTCTTAGTTTATTATATACTATAAAGTTAATTAAGTCAAAAGATAGTAATGCTAGTCAGTATTAAAAGGCTAAATAAAAAGCTCTTTTTGTGATAAATTTTTATGTATATGCTAATAAATTAATAGAAAATAGGTAAATATCTAATATTTTTTAATTTTCAGTACTAGAAATTTTCCTATATTTATTATATAATCTTTATAGGTGTGAATAGTATTGATAAAATAAAGAGATACATAGTAATATAGGTTATAAGAGAATTGAAAGAATGGAAGTATACACTTATAATTGTATTTATTAATTTTATATGATATAAATATTATAAAAATACAAAAGAGGAGAAAAAATGAATTCGGAAGATTTTAGAAAATTATTACTTGAGTCAAATGATAAATTTAGTTTACTTTCTAATTTTAAAACATTAAGACAATATGATATGACTGTTGGAGAATTTGGTAATTTAATAAACGAATTTCTTACAGATAATGAAAAAGCAAGATTATTTCAAATAGAATATTTTAGAAATGCAAATCCATATATAAAAAGGTGTATATTGGATAATATTTCTGACTCTAATATTTTATTGAGTATAATTGAAAAATCTGATTTAATTGATAATATAGATACATCATATATCAAAGAGGCTATAAATAGACTAAATGATGAAGATAAGTTAAAAATCTTACATAATAGAGAATTTTTTGAAAAAAGAGAATTTTATAGTTTTGAAATAACAAAAATAATAGGTTCATTATCAGAAGAAAATAAAGTAGCAATTTTAAACGATCCATCTTTAATAACAGATACATTTAAATTAGATAAATTTGATATTGAAAGAATAATTGAAATTCTTGATAAAGATGAAGACAAAATGTTATTAATGGATAAATATCAGTTTGATAGTTATACTTTAAGTAAAATTATTCAAACGATGAATGATATTAACAAAGAAAGGTTTATAACTAAGACTAGTGAATTAGAACCTTATCATATAAAGCAAATATTAACAACATTTAATGTTAATAATTTAATGAGTTTTTTTAAGAAAAATGAAGAATTTTGTAAGAATAATAAAATTGAACCTTATGATGTTATATATAAATTACCTGAGGATAAACAGTTGCAAGTTGCATTAAAACTGACAGGAATGGATTTTAGTATAGATACTAAAAGAAAAATATTTGCAACTTTAAGTAATGAAGTTAAGGCTAAATTAAATAAAGATGATTTTCCTCAAGAATATCAAGGAGCACTTAATGTAAAGAGCAAAAACAATCATATAGAAGTAGAACTTGATAGAAATCCTAAAGATTATGCAGGATTAGATGCTTTAATGTCAATAAATCCAGAAAAATTTTCAAAGGAGCAAAAAGATAAATTAAAACAATTGTGCATCGTTTGTCCTGATATGTGTATAGATAATACAATGAATAATAGTGTAGTTATAAGCTCAACAGGAAAAGAATTTGTAGAGGGAGAAAATTGGATTGAATCAGTATTAAGTACAATTAAGCCAGAATATTCAAAAGCGCAAAAGATTGCAATTATAGATAATGCTATAGGAAGAAGAATAAGCTATAGTCCTGATTTTGATACAGAAGTTTTTAATATATGGGATAATAGAGCACTATGGAAAATTATAAGTACAGGTTATGGAGTATGTAATGGCATTTCTAGAGTCGAACAATACATTTTGGAAAAGGTTGGAATTGAAAGTAAAATGGTTAGTGGAAAAAATCATGCTTTTTTAAAACTAGAAAACATGGAATTTGAATTAGCCAGTGGAGAAAAAGTGACAGGAACAACAATAGTTGATCCAACATGGAATTTATCTCTTCAAAGATATGGATGTAAACCAAATCATCTATTTTTAAGCTATGAAGATATGCGAAAAAGAGATATTGACTCTGAAGGGAGAGATACTGAAGCTCATAAAAATAATGAAGATCTTAAAGATGCGACATTTACTTTGGATGAAAAAAGTCTTAGAAACTTATGTGCAAGCGTTGGATTAGCAAAGAATGATGGAAAATTTCCTGTTTTAGATTTTATTGAAAAATCTAAAAAAATTGATGAGCTCTTTGCCAATGAACCTGAAAAAAATATAGATGGGCAGTTTAAATTATTACAAAAGGTATGTCCAGAATTTAGCTCTTGCCAAAATTCTACGATGTTAATGCTTAGAACTATATCTTTTAATAATCAAAATTTGAAATTTAAAAAGTGTGTTATTAATAGAGTATATGAAAAAGAAGATGAAAGCAAAACACCAGTAATGTTTGTATATTTTGATTCAAAAGAATTTGGAAGAAAGTTTTATTATGCAGATAAAGCACAAGGACAATTTATTGAAATGCCAACTAAAGAGTTTGAAAAGAGATTTGAATGCTATGATAAAGATTTAGAAAAAAATCATGGTCATAAACTATGGGAAGAAGAAGAAAAAAATCAAAATACTAATTTACAAGAAGACATATATGTTTCGAAAGGAGAAGACAGATGAGGTTACTTATTAAGTTAGTTAAATTTTTAAAAAGTTTATTTAAAAAAGATAAAGTTAAAATGATAGAGGCAACAAATCAGTATATGTCTCAAAGTAATTTTAACACTAAAAATGTAAATGTTGCTCAAACACAAGTGGGTAATGAGAATTATAGTAATACTAGTGCAATAAGTGAAAATAAGAAAAATGAATTTATAGATTCACTTAAAGTTAATGTAAAAGATATTGATTCGGAAGAAAAATGCATTATAGAAACACCAATTTGCGTTGGAGATGGACTAGGAATACAAACTAATGTAAGTGCTTGATATATTTAGAGTAGAAATCTTATTATATATATGATAATAAAATTATGTGAAAACAGGAGAAAGGAAAATCAAAATAATGAATATAATATATGGAACAAGTAATAGAAATAAAGTTGTAGCTATGGAAAAGATTTTAAAAGAAAATAATGTAAATTTTAAGTTATATACTTTAAAAGATATAGGTTTTAATAAAGAAATTATAGAAGATGGAAAAACTTTTGAAGAAAATTCAAATATTAAAGCAACTGCAATAAAAGAATATTGTGATGAAAATAAAATAGAAGATAAAATTATAATTACTGATGATTCAGGACTTTGCATAGATAAATTAAATGGTGAGCCAGGCATTTATTCTGCAAGATATGCAGGAGCAAATTCTACTCAGATACAAAGTCTTACTAAAGTATTAGATAAAATGAAAGATTATACAAATAAAGAAGATAGAACTTGCAAATTTGTTACAGTTCTAACAGCTATTCTTCCAAGTGGAGAAAAGATAGTTTCAAGAGGAGAGTGCAAAGGGTATGTCGCAAAATCTATGGGTAAACTTGGAGGTTTAACATATATACCTATATTTATACCTGATGGCTTTAATAAACCACTTAGCGATTTAGATAAAGAAACTTTTGAAGCAACACATAATCATAGAGATTTAGCTGTTAAAAAGTTATTAGAAGAGTTTAGAAAAAGAGAAATATATTAGAAGAGGTGACATTATGGAAAAATTTGAATTAGTAGATGAAAATGGAAATAGAACAGGAAATATAGTTACATTAGAAGAATTAGAAAGAAAAAATAGAGTAAAATTCCCAGAAAACTGCTATTTACCTGTTGCAGGAGTTGTAGTTATAAACGAAAACAATGAAGTTTTACTAGAAAAGCGTAGCAGTAAAAAAGTAAGCGGTGCAGGTAAATGGGGAATATGTGCTGGAAAAGTGGATTTTGGAGAAACTACCTTAGATGCAGCTATAAGAGAAGCATCAGAAGAAATAGGAATAAAATTTGATAAAGAAAAACTAAAACCTTTATCTACTGATTTAATAAAAGATGGTAGATTCTCAATTTATTATATAAAAGAAAATATTCCTATAGATAGATTTAAAATTCAAGAAAGTGAACTAGAAGAAGTAAAATATTTTAAAATAGATGAAATAAAAAATCTAGAAAATAGCTTATTTGACTGGACAGAAAGTGTAGAAAATCTAATAAAAAATGAAGCATAATTATAAAAAATATTAGGAGAAGAAAAGTGATATATTATATAGAAAATAAGATGCTAATAGCAAAGTTAAAAGATGAAAAAATAGAGTTACCACAAGATCTTAGAGAAAAGATTGATGCAAATTTTGAAAAAATGAAAGATACTGGAGCTAATATTTGGAATGGTGAGGTAATGTGCGTTTCAAGTGTTAATATAACAGATAACAAAGTAGAATTAGTATGTAAAAAGTCAGATTATGCTCACTATTTATATGGAGAAAGAATAGGATGCCCAAAAGAATTTGAATGTAAGAACTTAAGTGCTGGTTGTTTATTAGAAACTATTGATAGATATTATGTTGTAGGAGAGTTAGATGATACAACATCATATCCTGGTATGCTTCAAGTAACTGGTGGAGGAGTAGATAAAAAGGATATTTCAGATGGAAATATAGATATTTTGCAAACAATAAAAAGAGAAACAAAAGAAGAATTAAATATTGATTTAGATGATGAAAGCTTAGTTAAAGAAAGTGGAATTTGCTATATATATGTATCAAATCCAGACGAACAACCAGGAGTTGAATTATTTGTAAAAGCAAAAATAAAACTTACAGCTAAAGAAATGCAAGAATATTTCGAGGCTTATTATAAATACTTAAAACAAAACAATTTAGAATTAGAATTTAAAACTTTACATTATTTTAGTAAAGATAACCCACAAAAAGATTTAGATAAACTTACAAATCCACGTAGATTTTACTTAAAGCCTTTGCTAGAATTTGATTCAAATAAAGATAAAAAAGATTGTGAGGAAAAAGAGTTATAAATTTACTTACACTAAAATAATAGCACAAAAAAATTAAAAATCAAAAATAAATGTATAAAATGTAAATAATTTCAAAAAATAGAGATATGAAGAAAATTATCTCTATTTTTTTATTTGTAATTATATTATCAGCTTTTTTGATTGTAAATATTTTGCAGTCAAGCTTTGCTGAGTCTAATAGATATATTTATGATGGAACTAATTTAGATACAAGTAAATATCCAGGCTTTAAAGAAAGACTAGATACAATAAAGAAAAATCATCCTAATTGGAATTTTGTAATAATGGAAACAGGTCTAGATTTTGAACAAGTTATAAAAGCAGAGTATACAGGGCATTTAGATACTCCTAAAAACTTAATACAAGGTAAAAGTGGTGAATGGATTTGTTCTATTTGCGGAGATAGAGTATATGATACAGGTTCTTGGAAATGTGCTTCAGAACAAGCTATAAGATACTACATGGATACAAGAAACTGGCTTGTAGATAGCCCATATCTTTTTCAATTTTTACAAACAGATTATTTAGAAACAACAGATAATAAAGTATATAACTCTTTAAATGGTACATTTCTATATTCAAGAGAAAATGCTTCAACTATAAACAAAGTTTGCAAAGAAAAGAATGCTAATCCATATTATGTTATAGCAAGGCTTCTTCAAGAACAAGGAAATGCTGGTGGTGCTACTTCAAAAATGGTTGATACAGATGGAACTGTTTATTACAATTTATTTAATATAGGAGCAACAGGAAATACGTCGCAAGAAGTATTAAAAAATGCTTTAGCAAGAGCTAAAAAAGAAGGCTGGACAAGTATTGAAAAATGTTTATCTGATGGAATTACATTTCTATTTTCAGCATATATAAACAATAAACAAAACTCAATTTATCTAAATAAATTTGATGTTGAATCTTATGGAGGGCTATATATTAGACAATATATGCAAAATATTGAAGCTCCAAAATCTGAAGGAACATCTATGTATAATAAAATGAAAAGTGCAGGTCTGTTAGATGAAAAGCTTACCTTTATAATTCCAGTATATGAAAATATGTCATCTACTACATCAACTTCGCCAGATTCAAGCATAGAGGCATATCCTAAAAATATAAGAGTAAAAGACGGACATTCAAATGTAATGATTAGATCATCTAGAAGTACTACAAGTACACCAGTTGGAAAAATAGCAGATAGTTCAGTAGTAGTACTTTCGGTTGAAAGATATGCTGATGGATGGCATAAAGTTATTCTAGAAGATGGAACAAGTGGATATGTAAAATTTAATACAAGTTATTTAGAAGAAATTGATGATATTACAAATTGTTATGAAGAAGTAACTGTTATTAATGATGATGTAATATTAAGGGTAGGACCGGGATTAGACCAATTAGAAATAACTCATTTATCTAAAGGGCAAGTAGTTCATAGAATAGATAGCACAGGTAGATATTTTATTGATGGAAAAGTATGGGATAGAGTACTACTTGCAGATTCGAGACAAGGTTTTGTAGCAAGGGATAATATTCAAAAAGTAGATTACAATGAAAGCTTTATAGTAATAGCAGAAGGAGGACTATATTTAAGAGAGACACCGGCAGGAAATATAATTAGAAAATTAGAAAAAGGTACAATAGTAACAAGATTAGAAGCGGGAAGTAAAGTAGGAGAATATACCTGGGACAAAGTTATAACTGAAGATGGAGTAATTGGATATGTAGCAAGAGAATATTTAATAAAAGTAGATGGAGAAGAAGTACCAGATGAAATTCCAGATAATACAGTTGAAAATGATATGGTTAGTAATGAAGTAATAGAAAACGAAATAGAAAATTCTGTAATAGATAATGAAATAATTGGTAATAATAATGTTGAAAATAATGAAGCGATAGAAAATGAAATTGAGGATGAAAATAATAAAGTTGAAGAAGATAATACTGTGGAAGGTGATAATTCTGAAGAAGATAGTACAGATGGAGATAATGGAAATAATGAGAGTGGTGAAAACGAATCAGAAGAAGATGAAGAAATTGATACAGAAAGGGTAATTATTGTAGAACCTAGTGCAACAGCAAACTCAATACCAAATGCTGTAATCACTAGAAATGATAAAGTGATTACCGGCACCTCAGTTATTGCTACTGGAGATATTGCAAGTATGGGAGATACAAAATATACAATCGTAAAAAAAGGAGACAGCACAGGAGATGGCTATATAAAAGCAAATGATTATCTAATTATAAAAGACTATATTATGGAAACAGGAACAGCTAAATTAGAAGGAGCTTTTAAAATGGCAGCAGATGTAACTGGAGATAATCAAGTAAAAGCAAATGATTATTTAAAAATTAAAGACCATATAATGTATGGAATAGATATTTAAAGATAAAGCAAGTTAAAAATACTAAAGATAAAAATATAATATAAAAAATATGTTTATAAAAATAAAATAAACATATAAACATATAATACGAGGAGAAATTTTATGTTTAATAATAGAAAAAAATTAAATAAGTTAATAATACTAATTTTAACTGTAATATTAATTGCTTTTGTAAATACTAATGTAAATGCTGCATCATATAGTTTTAACTTTACAGGACCTAGTGAAGCTACAAGTGGTCAAACTGTAACACTTACAATTACAGGTAAAGGTTTAACTGGAAAAGTAAACTTAAGTAGTTCTAATGCTACTTTAAGTACAAGTTCTATTTGGATAGAAAAAAATTCTGTTAATATAACTGCAAAAATAAATGGTTTTCCAGCTAAAATTACAGCAACTCCTAGTGAACTTACAGATAATGAATATAATATTGTAAATATTAGTTCAAAAACGATTACGATCAGTCAAAAACAAACTTCGTCTGGAGGAGGCAGCACAGGTGGTAGTGATTCTACAGGAGGAACTAATCAAGGAGGAAGCTCGGGAGGAGGGACATCAAGTGGTGGTACATCTAATTCAGGAGGCACATCTTCTGGAAGCGGTACATCAGGAGGAGGTTCTAGTTCAGGGACAAATAAGCCAAGTTCAGGAGGAAGCAGTAGTAATACAAAACCACAAACAGGAACAAGTTCATCTCAATCACCTGATCAAACTGTAATACCTAATGAAAGTAACATAGATGATGGTAATATAAAATCTAGCAATAATTATTTATCTTCAATAAGTGTTAGTGTGGGAAATTTATCACCTGAATTTTATAGAGAAACATTTGAGTATACTGTTGAAAATTTACCAGAAGATATAAGAGAAATTGAAGTAAATGCAACAGCTGAAGATGAAAGAGCCCATATTAGTGGACTAGGGGTTATTTCACTAGAACCTGGAGAAAATAGAATACAAATAGATGTAACTGCAGAAAATGAGAATGTTAGAGAATATGTATTAATTGTTAATACAAAAGAAGAACTGGTAGAGTCAGATTTAAGATTGGAAGAATTACAAATTAGTCAAATAGATAAAAATGGAGAATTCAAACCTTTAGATATCGGGTTTGATAAAGAAACATTTGAATATACAGTAGATGTGGAAAATGATATAGTGGATTTAGATGTTAATCCAACAGTACAAAAAGAAGGAATTATAGTTGAAACTTCAGGAGAAAAAAATCTTAAAGATGGAGAAAATATTGTTGGGGTAACTTTAACTGCACAAAATAATCAAGATATAAAAACAACTTATATAATAAAAGTAAATAGAAAGTCTGGATTGGAAGCGTCAGCTAGTGTAATTAAAGCAAATGAGGATTGGAAAATTGTTGTAATAGGAATATCACTTTTGATTTTAGTTATAGAAATAATAGCATATATATGGATGAGAAAGCATTTTAGAACATTATAAAAATGTCTTGACAAATATAATTAAAGGATATAAATTAATACTAGAAAAAGTATTTAAAACCAGACCTTACTTAAGGAGGAAAAACATATGATTAATAACAGTGATATTAAAGTTTTTACCAATGCGAAGCGGGCAAATGAAGTAGAGATTGGTAAAGAACTCAAAGTAACGGTTACAATGTCAAAAGACAAGAAAATTACCGACTTAAAAGTATTGTTTAACATGGAAGGTGAGAATCCATCAGTAATTAAAGAACTTGTTCTAGATAATCCCAAAGGCATAAATGAGGAAAACTTAAAGGTAAATTTTTACTCGGCAAGTGTAAGCTTCAATAGGATAGGAAACTATTATTATTATTTTACTTTCAATGATTGCTATGGACATAACCAAGCAATTAAGCTTGGCAGAGCTGAAGGCAAACCGATAATTACAATGGAAGAATCTCCATACTGGAGAATTCTTGTTATTCAAGATAATTTCTCAGTACCTAATTGGGCAAAAGGAGCAACATATTACCAAATATTTGTTGACAGGTTTTATCATGCTTCTGACAAAGATACAGTAATAAAGGGAAGAAACTATCGAAAGTGGGGTGAAATGCCTAACTTTAGAAGAAATGAAAAAGGCAAATTCCATAATAATGACTTTTTTTGTGGAGACTTAAAAGGAGTAGAAAAAAAGCTTCCATATATTAAAAGTCTTGGAGTTACTGTAATTTATCTGTCTCCAATTAATTTTAGCCTGTACAGATATGACGGTTATGCTGCAACTAATCATCTTATGATTGATCCTAATAAAGGAACTTTCCAAGATTTGATGGACCTAAAGAAAAAAGCCCATAGTATGGGATTGCACATTATTTTGGATATTGCACTTAACCATTGTTCTTCTGACAATCCTATTTTTAAAGATGCAATTTCCAATCCTAATTCTCCATACAGAGATTGGTTTTATATCAATAATGATGGAAGTTATAGGTATTGGTATGGCGAATTTAAAGACATGCCGGTATTTAACCAATCCTCTAAAGGATATAAGGAATATGTCTATGGAGAAAACGGAATAATTGCAAAGTATTCTGGCTATGTTGACGGCTTTAGACTGGATGTTGCCGAAGAACTTAGCGAAGAAACTCTTGAAGGAATAAGAAAAAGAGCTAATGAATTTGGTAAACATGTAATTTTTGTAGAATACTGGAACAAAGCAAAAACTAGCGACTTTGGAAAGTGTTTTGATGGAACAACTAATTATCCGTATATGAATGCAATGTACAAATTGCTTATGGATGGCGATGTAGATTATTTTGTATGGCAAATACAAGATTTGCTTGAAAATTATCCTGAAGAAGCAATTTGTACTATGCTTAATTCCATTGATACTCACGATACTGTTAGAGCACTTACAATTATCGGTGGTAAATGGATGAGACATGGATATGACAGAAGGTGGGATATTGACAAAGAACCTAGTCCGTGGCATAAAATCATTAACGGAATAGTAAGATTCCTTACTGATAACTTTAGGCAAGATGAGTTTGAAAAAGATAAACTTGCTCCTAAAGTTTATAGGGAAGCTAAAAATATCCTTAAGTTATTGATTATTATGCAATACACACTTCCTGGGAATCCTTGCACATTTTATGGTACTGAAGTTGGCAGTCATGGATACAAAGATCCTTTTAACCGCAAATGTTTCCCTTGGGATAGAATTGATAAAGATTTACTGAGATTCTATAAAAGAATAGGAGCAATGAGAAATCATAATCGCAAAGAATTTATGAATGCGAATTTCAAGCTCATTAGACGCGATAAAGATATTGCTTGCTATATAAGAAACAATCTTCTTATTGTAGTGAATAAATCTGATGCAACTAAAACGATTTCTCTTCCGGAAAAATTCAAAATTGGTTCTAAAATAATCTTTGCAAGTAGTAAAAAGCAAAAATCTACAGCAGAGATTATGGGCAAAACCGGTATGATTTTGAAGGCTATCTAAAACATTTAAATATTTTTTTAGAAGGTGATATTGTCTACCTCATACTAAGAAAGAAAATTCTTTTTTAGTATGGGGTTTTATTAATCCATAAATTAACATTGATAAAATGTTGACTATTGAAATTTGTAATGTTAAAATATAATCGAAAATTATGTCGAAAACGGAGGAAAAAATGAAACAAAAAAATACATTAAGTAAAGTAATATCAGCACTTCTACTATTTATACTATTATTTTACATAATTTATAATTTGTTTGCGAATGAAGTAAATGCAGCATATTCTTCAAATAGATATACATATAATGGGAGCAATATAGATACGAATGCTTATCCAGGATTTAAAGAGAGGATAGATGCATTAAAGAAAAGTCATCCAAATTGGACTTTTACAATAATGGAAACAGGACTTGATTGGAATCAAGTAATTACTGCTGAAACAGCAGGACATTGGGGCTCTCCATTAAATTTAATTCAAGGAAAATCAGAAGCTTGGATATGTTCAACTTGTGGAGATACAGCTTATGATAATGGTTCTTGGAAACATGCTTCAGAAATGGCTATAAGATATTATATGGATCCAAGAAATTGGCTTACAGATAATTCAAGTTTATTCCAGTTTTTACAGTTAGATTATATAGAGTCAACAGATGAACAAATATATACAGCTTTAGCAAATACATTTTTACACAATATGGATTATGCTAAAGAAATAAATTCAGCTTGTAAGGAAGCAAATGTAAATCCATACTATGTAGTTGCAAGAATAATACAAGAGCAAGGAACAAAAGGTGGCTCAACATGGAAAATGGAATCAGATGGAGTTACATATTATAATTTATTCAATATTGGTGCTAGTGGAAATTCTTATGATGTAATATTAGCAAATGCACTAGCTACAGCAAAGAAAAATGGTTGGACAAGTATTAGTGCTAGTATTAAAGGTGGAATAAGTACATTAAATAGTTATATAAATGCTGGACAAAATACACAATACTTAAATAAATTTGATGTTGAACCTTATGCAGGTACATATTCTAGACAATATATGCAAAATATAGAAGCACCAAAAAATGAAGCTTCAAAAATGTATTCTTGTATGACAAATGCAGGATTATTAAATCAAAGTTTAAACTTTATAATACCAGTATTTAAAAATATGCCAGGTACAGTATCTCAATCTCCAGATGGAGTAGGTGAAGTATATCCTAAAAATATAAGAGTAAAAGAAGGTCATACAGACGTAGTGCTAAGAGCTGATTCAAATACAAATGGAAAAGTTGTATATACAATACCTGATTCTAGCATTGTACTACTTTCAGTTGAAAGATTAAGTAATGGCTGGCATAAAGTAGTTCTTACTGATGGAAGATATGGATATTTAAGATTTGATACATCATATTTAGAAGAAATAGATGATTTAACAAATTGTTATGAAACAAAATCTATAAATACAGATAACATACCTATGTTTGTAGGTCCTGGAAGTTCACAAACTTTAATAACTTCATTATCTTATGGGCAGTCAGTTACTAGAATAGATAATACAGGAAGATATACATTTGGTGGAACAACTTGGGATAGAATAATTTTAGCAGATGGTAGACAAGGATTTGTTGAAAGAAAATATTTAAGTGACCAAGATTCTAGTCAAATATTTACAATAAGTGCTGATGGTGGACTATTCCTTAGAAGTACAGCAGCAACAGGTGAAGAAAACAAAATAAGATTATTATCTGATGGAACAAAAGTTACAAGAATAGGTTCATATACTGAAAATGGAATTGAAGTAATGGTTAATGGCTTCTATTGGGATTATATAATAACACCTGATGGTGCAAAAGGATATGTAGCAAGAAATTATTTGAGAGATAGTAATGGAAATAATCCTACTGCATTTACAGCTAAAGCCGAAGTTGAAATAAAGGAAGAAGAAAAAGAAATATATGTTACTCCAACTGCAAATGTTGATGATATAAAAGCAAAAGCTAATTCTGATTTATATATGGAAAGAGCAGATGGAAGCTATTTAGAAAATAACGTATCTAAAACAGGCGATAAAGTATGGATAAATGATGTAATGTATACAGTTGTAAAACTAGGAGATTGCAGTGGTGATGGATTAATCAATTCAGCAGATTTGTTAAAAATTCAAAAATACTTGCTAAAAGTAATAGACATGGATAAAAATAGTCCTTACTTTGTAGCTTCAGATACAACAATGGATAATACAATCAATTCAGCAGATTTATTGAAAGTACAAAAATATCTTCTTGGAGTTGGAAATATAGAAATAAGTAAATAAAGGAGTTTCGAATGAAAAGAATAAATAAATATATTAGTCTAATATTGACTATGGTTATAATATTTATGACAATTAATATTAAGAAAGTAAATGCAGCATCAGCAACGTTGAGTGCAAGCAGTTTAAATGTTACTGTTGGTACTACTGTAACTTTAACTGCTACAGTAACTGCAGGAGCATGGAATATTACAATTTCAGGAAATGGGGTAAATAAACAACTAGTTGGTCAGACAGACAGTGTAGGAAATAAAACAGTTACTACTAGTGCCACATTTACGCCTCAATCTAAAGGAGAATATACTTTTGATTTAAGTGGAGATATAACTGATTTTTCAGAAGATAATGCAAAAAAAGTTTCTGGTTCTGTAACAATAAATGTAACTGAACCGGAGACAACTCCAGATCCTGAACCAACTCCAGATCCTGAACCTACACCAAATCCAGAGCCAACACCAGAACCAGAAAAGCCTACATATCCTTCAGAAACAAAACCTACTGAAACAAAAAATGAAGAACCTAAATCAAGTAATAATTACTTAAAAAGCATAACAGTTGGAACAGGAAAATTATCACCAGAATTTTATAGAGAAACATTTGAATATACAGTAGAATTTGATGATACAGTAAATTTATATGATTTAAAAGAAATAGAAATATCTGCTATAGCAGAAGATGAAAGAGCAACTATAGAAGGTGCTGGAACAATACAATTACAAGATGGGGAAAATAATATTACATTAACTGTTAAAGCAGAAAATGGTTCAGCTCGTACTTATACAATAAAAGTCGTAAAACCTGAAGCAATAGAGCAATCTTCTTTAAGACTAAAAACTTTAGTTTTAAATGGAATAAATACAAATGGAGAATATCAAACAATTAATCTAGATTTTGAACCTGAAACTTTTGAATATAATATAACTGTACCAAATACAATTACTTCAATTTCAATTAATCCAACAACAGAAAATGAAGATATAATAATTGAATCTAACGGAGGAGAAAATCTAAACGAAGGTAATAATAGAATAATTATTATGCTAACATCTCCTAGTGATGATACAATGAAAACAACATATACTATTAATGTTGAAAGACAAGCAGCTTTGATAACTAATGAAGAACATGGATTAAATGATAAGCAACTAGGAATAGTTATTATTGCAAGCATTGTAGGAATAATCTTATTAATAGTTATTATTACAGCAATAGTAAAACATAGAAAAAAGAAAAAAGGATTCGGCTTTGATGATGATGAAGAGGATAATGAAATTCATTTTATAAATAATGAAGAAGGCGAAGATGTAGAAGACTATGATGAAGTACAAAGTCCATATCCAGATAAAATAGTAACTAGTGATGTCGAAAATGATGAGAAAGATAAATCAAATTCTAAAAATACTGAAATAAATGAAGAAGTAAAGAAAAATAATGATGAAGTAGTTGAAAATAAAAATGAAGATGATGATTTAAAATTTAAAACTACTTATGAAGATGATAACATTGAATTAGAGAATGAAAACCATTCGAAATCTAAATGGGATGATTTTGTAGATGGATATGACGATGAAGAAGAAAGCAAAAAAAGTAAAAAGAAAAAACGTGGAAGAAGATTCTTATAATATATTTTCTTCATAAATAATAACTACACTTAAATTTAAGCAAAAAACGCTTAATTTTATGTGTAGTTTTTAATTTACTATTGTTAAATTATAGATTTTGTAGTAACATAATATATATAATTAAATAAAAAAGAGAGGTTTAAAAAAATGAAATTATTAATGCATACATGTTGTGCACCTTGCAGTGTATATTGTATAGATACTTTAAGAAAAGAAGGGATAGAACCAGTACTTTATTGGTATAACCCTAATATTCACCCATATACTGAATATAAAGCTAGAAGAGATTGCTTAAAAGAATATAGCAATAGTATAGATATTAAAGCAATATTTGAAGAAGAATATGGATTAGATAATTTTTGCAAAGAAGCAGTAAAAGATTTAAATAATAGATGCACAAATTATTGCTATCCAGTTAGATTAAAAAGAACATTTGAATATGCTAAAGAGAATGGATATGATACTGTTACAACAACACTTTTATATAGCATTTATCAAAAACATGATTTTATAAAAGAACTTATGGAAAAGTATAGCAAAGAATATGGAATGGACTTTTTATATAGAGATTTTAGAGTAGGCTTTTGGGAAGGACATCAAAAAGCACATGATTTAGGGTTATATATGCAAAAGTACTGTGGATGTATTTTTAGCGAGGAAGATAGATATTCAAAACAAATTAAGATGGATAAATGTAATTAATAATAGTTATCTTAATAATTTTTAATGTATTCTGTATTTTAGAAAGGAAAAAAGTATGGAATTTGAAGTTAATTTAGAAAATATGAAAGAAATATATGGTGAAGAAATAATAGAAGTTATATTAAATAATAAGGACCTTATTAAAAAAAATGCTAGAACATTAGAAAAATATAAATTCAATGATATAGAAAATATTTTTGAGAGATATCCAAATTTATTTATGAATTTTCCAAGACAATTTGAAGAAAAGATAATAAAACTTAAAGAAATTTATGGAGAAGATTTTGTAAATATTATAGAAAATAATATGGACATATTAGAAAATATTGATAAATAAGGAGAAAGTTTGCATGATATCTGATGAAAAATTAAAGGAAATCTGTGATAAATATGGGATAGATTTTGAAAAATTAATAAAAACTAATAACAATGTATTAAAGTATGGAGAATACAGAGAAATATGTGATACATTAGATTATCTAAGAGATGAAGTAAAAATATCATCAAAGAATATAGAGAAATGTCCAAGCATTTTATATTTTTCAACAAAAAATATAAGAGATAATTGGGAGTTTTTAAAAGGAAAAGAAATTGCTATATCAAATGTAGAAAACTGTTTACATATATTGAATACAGATGGAAGTCAAATGAGAGAAACATACCAATATGTAATAGATAATTATGGAATAAGATATTTAAATGCAATTACATCCATATTAAGAGTACCAACATCAAGAATTAAAGAAATAGAAAGAAAATTCCAAGATAGATTTAAGCCAAAGAATTTTTTGCAAGCTGCTTGTTCAAGATTTTCTATAGAAGAAATAGAAAAAATAGTGCAAGTATGTAAAGCACATAACATAGAACCAACCGGAAGTGTATTTTTAAAGTCAGCGGAAGAAATAGAAAAAATAGTAAAAGTATGTGAAGCACATAAAATAAAACCAACAGGAAATGTATTTAAACAATCAGCAGAAGAAATAGAAAAAATAATACAGGTATGTGAGGCACATAACATAGAAGTAACAGGAAATGTATTTAGACAGGCAGCAGAAGAAATAGAAAAAATAGTAAAAGTATGCGAGAAACATAATATAGAACTAACCGGAAGTGTATTTTTTAAGTCGGCAGAAGAAATAGAAAAAATAGTGCAAGTATGTAAAGCGCATAACATAGAACTAACAGGAAGTGTATTTTTAAAGTCAGCGGAAGAAATAGAAAAAATAGTAAAAGTATGTGAAGCACATAAAATAAAACCAACAGGAAATGTATTTTCTAAGGCATCAGAAGAAATAGAAAAAATAATACAGGTATGTGAGGTACATAACATAGAACTAACTGGAAATGTATTTAGACAGTCAGCAGAAGAAATAGAAAAAATAGTAAAAGTATGCGAGAAACATAATATAGAACTAACCAGAAGTGTATTTTTTAAGTCGGCAGAAGAAATAAAAAAAATAGTAAAAGTATGTGAGACACATAACATAGAAGTAACCGGAAGTGTATTTTTAAAGACATCAGAAGAAATAGAAAAAATA